>NZ_JBHFKV010000029.1:0-65335 GCF_042879355.1 Photorhabdus sp. RM71S
ATCCCCTTCGATTATGTCATGACTTGTCTGGATGAGTTATGCCAGCCCGCCCCGGATCTGGAAAAACTGCTGCCATGGAAAAAGCAAGGTGGGGTTTAGTTGACGCTTACGTCAATCCAGACCATTTACTTAGTTCTGAGAAAACAACAGATGAGTTAGCATTCCACCAATAATCAAAGGTTTTCTTTGTAAATTGCTGCCTAGCCAATTTTTCAGCAAAGGAATCTTGGTGCCATGTATTATCAATTCTAGCAACCCACGCCTTTTCGAGAGAGCTCTTATCAGTTGCCATTAGATAGAGGCAATGAACGGGGACATCGCTACTTTCAAGCCAGCCTCATGAGTTAACGAACCGTGTATCCAGCTTCTTTGGCCGCAGCATCGAGCTCAGAAACAAAATTGATGTCGGCTTTATCTGCCGCGTTGTAGAGGGCTCCATATTGTGGCCATGAGCGCCCCACCAGCTTCATGGCTAACGCATCCGCCAGCATTTCTCTGATCTCTGCGTTTCAGCTTCACCAAACTCTGCCAGAGTCTCATCAATGCCCGATTCTTCCATGAGCTCGATGAGTTGCGGCTGTTTAAGCCAAATACCCGTTTGCATTTCCAACTGATCCCTAGCCTCGGCCACCAGCTTGCGTTCAAAAGTGGCCCCATTGGCTGTCTTAACAACATCCTTGGGCTGTCGCTTAACCTTTTTCGGCCTGGATATATCGGAGATAATCGTCACTGGCTTGCCACGCAGTTCACGCGGCAACAGGCCATCAAGCCCAAGAACCAATCGCCGGGCGTACTCATGTTCGTATGGTTTTAACCCTCGGCCTTCGCGGTACATCTCAGTGTCTACAAGCAGATGACCTCGCTGCCTCGCATTTTCCCGTACTTGTTCGGACAGAACAGACTTGCCCTTTCCGCTAGTTCCCATCACGAGCGAATGAAAACTATCATTGCTATCAAAAAACATATTCCTTCCTCAAGAGTTTGTTACTGTAAAACACAGTTTGAAAAGACTCATTTTCACGGCAATAACCACCGGATAATGCTACGTCCTGAACATGTCTGGCTTCCACAAGAAAGGCACCAACTACTTCCCCACCCTACCAAAGCTTGGCTGCCTACTGTCACTCCTTGTGGGCTCAGAATCTACGGCAGACTTCTATGAGCCCTGTAGTGGGTCTGGCATTAATGCCATTCACTGGATGGAAAACCAGATCGAGAATAAAGGCCCTGAGGACTTGAGCGAAACCTCAATCTACTTGGAGGACATCGATCCATTGATGGTGAAGTGTTGTATGCTCCAACTCTTCCACTATTTTGAGTCCCGCGATACCACGCCTAAAACGCTGAGCATAGTTGATATAGACACGCTGAGCAGACGAACCAAGAACATCGCCTACTACACCGAAAACCCCCCTGCATCCGCAGCAACATTCCGGGGTTCACTTCAATCTGGCGGGTTTTCTGTTCAATACGCGGCTCTATGACACCTTACAGCTTTCCGTATCGGTTCAAGAACGAAGACCTGTCTAAGATCCCCCAGTCCGTCAGCATGTAGTAGCCGGTGGCACCCCGTTCGCCGGTTGACTCCCTGACGAACAAGATGTTCATTCCGAACTCATCACGCAGAGCAGACAACTGTCTCTTGATCGTTGATTCAGGAATTTTTGTCGCCTTGTGAAGGTCCTGGAGACTTGGCTTCTCCATTTTAGACAGGGCATTCACCAAAGCAAATTTTCTTTTCATGTCCTGTGAGATCTTCATATTCACCTGTTCTTGACAGGCCCACCCTCTTTCTGGCTGGGCCTCCTTTGTTAGCCTTTGACACTCAGGAGTTCAATGTCTGACACAGGCACATGAACATGCTTTTCCTTGCCTTCGCTATCGAGCGTTTTGACCCAGACAGTAGACGGGACCAGAGCAACACGATCTGTCATGATAACTCCGCGTTTCGTCTCACCGTCTAGGTTAACATTGACAGCAAAAATCAAACTGTCGGCCCGGACGTTCTTCCATTCCTTATCCTTCGGCATAGGAGGAAGAGCGTCGCTCCCTTCATCATCTTTGTTCTTGCCGCTGTTATTTTGCTGCTGGGCAGGAGCTTTGTCCTCTTCATCTTCGTCACGCGAAGGGTCCTTGTCATCGTCGTTCTGCCCATCAGGATCAGAGTCTTCCAGTTCCTTCTGGTCAGGGTTTTGCTCCCCATTTCCGACTTGTTCCGACGTACCATCCCCACCTGAGTTCAGGGTTTGGTCATCGGTATTTCCAGCACCAGGCTCCTCACTCTGATCGGTACCAGTCAGAGGGCCTTTTTCCATTTCTTCTTTGATACGTTTGGCATCATTCAGAAGCTCACGGCTTTGCTTACGGGTGATCCCGTCAGACATAGCCACAGCACAGACAGCGCGGCATCTCTCTTCGTTCAGATCGAACAGAAGACGAAGATTATTCAGGGTTTCTGTATCAGAACATACTTCATTATCGTACAACTCGCGCACACAATCATGCAGCTTGAGTAAAGACAGATGCGTAGATACGAACGTGATATTTTTCCCGAGGCGATCAGCAATGTCTTTTTGCTTCCAGCCATCTTCGATGAACTTGTTCAGAGCCTCGGCAATTTCAACCGGCGTCAAGTCGTCCCGTTGGATGTTCTCGATCAACTCGCTAGCAGTTTCGTCCAAGTCATTTTGGACCTTATCGTTGACAACCAGGTCGATGGTTTCAATACCGACATGTTTACACGCTCTCCAACGACGTTCCCCTTTCTGAATGACGAATTTGCCTTCTTCGTTCTTAGGGAACACAATAATCGGAGACTGCTGCCCTTCGGTCAGCAGAGTTGCCGCCAGTTCTTCAATGTTACGGAAGCGCTTACGAACCTGGACTTTGGATACAACGTCGTCAACAGGTACAGTAAGAACCTCTTTGCCTTTCTTGCCTTTGGCGGCTTTTGCAAGTTCGGACAGGTCTTTTAAATTATTCAATGCCATCGCTTAGCCCACCTTTTCTAAAAGTTCTTCCAACACCGCCTCAACTTCTTTGGCCGCAACATGCCCATAACGCAACTCCCATACAGGGATGCCATCGGTGGTCGCAGTATCGAGCGGAGGCCGGTGCATAATCTTGTTCTCAAACAGGAGGTCCGGAACTGCGTTCTCCAGCGACTTGAGCGCTTTGTCATGATTGACAGAGCGGTCCATGTCGTTGATCACAATACCCAGAATCTCCAAGTCTTGGTTGTACGCCTCGCGCACACCAATGATCGTAATTCAGGAGGCCTTCTACACCATCCACAGCGAAGCCAGAGAGCTTTACAGGACATGCCACATGGGTAGACATCACCAACGCAGCCACCAGCTTTCTGCCGAGGCTAGGCGGACAGTCAATCAGCACGTAGTCATAGTTCTCAAACAGATCAGCCAAATGGCGAGCCGGGTTCATAGCCTGGTCGAGAGGCACTGCCTCCATTTCAAACAGATCCGGGTCGTTCTTCGGTGTGTGAATGAGATCTGCCCTGCAAGGGCAGTGCATGACCTCAATGCCGTCCAGCTCGTAAGCGAACAGCTCTGCGGTTTTGGTTCCGGTGAGGATGGGCTCGTAGTCACCATCCTCCAGCTCTCGTCTGGGGCCAGTCGAGAGGATGTATTCCCCTGACCATCCATATCCAAGACCAGCACTTTCTTTTTCTTCTGTAACGCCAGATAAAAGGCTTGCTGGATACAGAGGGTACTCTTACCCACTCCGCCTTTCTGGTTGGCGAAGCTGATTACTTTTGCCATACCCACTTCTATTTTGGTTTCTCGCAGGTGATCCAGACCACCCCCAAACTTTCACATGTGAAAGTTTGTAGCGATCATAAAATGATACTGCAATATCTAATTATGGTTCTATTAAAACAAACTTGAAACAAAAAAACGGCCATAGAGGCCGCGTATTCATAAGATTTGTGCTGTCAGCGCAATTGTTTCGCTGAACCAAGCCCATTCGCCTTACCAATTTCACTTTGTTCGTCCAGAGCGCTTTTAGGAATCCCCGCCAGCTCGGCCACAGAGTCGTAAAGCTCTTCGTTGGATAGCGGCTTATCTGCCCTCACATATGCTTCCTAGACATGAAAGAGCTCCAACTGGTTACTCATCATGCCCCTCCGCGCTCTGGAAAATGTCGTTGAATACCGCTGTCGCTTCAGAGCTCTTTACATCATGCTCGGTGTAGAAGGGCCACTAGGTTAACCCACCCCCGTTAAACCAAGAGCAGCGGAACTGGATTGTTTGATCAGGCAGGACTTTGAACTCAACATGCTGGGGTTTGTCGTAACGGCACATTTCACCGAGGTCCAGGCCAAACTTGTCTTCAACCCAGGTGGATAACATTGACCCTTGGCTCAAACCTTCGCTGTTGACCCAGTAGACCCTGTTGGCAGCACCAGCAACACTAAGATTGAGAATGGACGCAGCCTTGCTCTTACTTGTGGCGGCAACGACAGTTCTTAGCTGTCCCTCAGGTCCATAAGTGATCCCACCATACACCTTCAATTTCGCCACCTAAAGATGTCTCTTACGTCCCGCACACAGAAGAACCAACTTACCTTCGGCAGGAACGCATCAACCAACAATCCCAAGGCAACAACAAACAATGGCGTCATCAGCACGAATCCTAAACGTACAACGATCCCATATATACCTGCACAGATGAGTAAGGCTGCGATAACAGAACAAACAAGCCGGTGCTGACGTCTCAGTCTGGTCGTAGTGTTCATCTGATTTGAGCTCAGCTAGGAGCTTCTCACGCTTCTCTTTAGCGTATTCGAGGGTTAGGCCTTTTCTGATTTCTTCCATCTTCAATCCAGAATGATTTTTCTCTTGTCTCGCTTGGAAGTGTCATGCTCTTCCGAGTCAGAGGAGGAGCTGATCACTTCTGGCTCTCTTCCTTCACCAGACTGGAGCTCGTCAAGGCCTCCCAGTTCAGTTGACTCGTTGCTTCGCTCAACTTCGCGTCGCTCTCTGGTTGAACGCCGGATCTCTTCCACGGCCCCGCGCAAAAAACCAATTACATTGGCCCGGAACTCACGCCGCTTTCTCTGGCAGGTACAATAAGATTGGGAAGACCGCCCTCTATGCCGCCTTGCGAGCAAGTTCTGAGAGTGTAGCCGAAGCTGAAATGGAGGTCTAGAGCCTGCCAACTCTACCGAATTTGTCCACTTATCCACTGTTTCTGTGGATAAAATACTATCTATAGGGGCCGATTTCCCGGTTTACGTTGAAATACAAATCAAATTAATCTGACAGATCATGGCTGGTAGACATTAATAAGTACAAAAAATATCCTTAACGTAGAATATTTCCCTTTTTTCCAGTGTACCTCAGAAAATTAAGCCTTGGTAAAACTGTCTGCGACATCAGAGGGTTTTTAGAGAATTTATAGTGCGTTTTATATCCTTTAATGCTTGTTCATATTCCTGATTTTTTTCTTTTAAGGTAATGATTAGATTATTCTCAAACTCATTAGAAAAGTTATGTTTGTATAACATTAAAACTTGTTCGGCGAAAAAATCATCGTCAATATAGAAATAACATTCTGGTACATCTAATATTTTAGCTATCTGACATGCTATTTCATATGGGGGAAATACAGTTCCTTTTTCATATCTGCTGATTTTTTTTCGTGCTTGTTCTGAATCAATGATTCCCAATGCTTCCCCTACTTCTCGTTGAGACATTTTTCGCGCTTTTCGTGCAGCTATCAATCGCTGTGGCTTCATATGTAAAAAATATAAGTGGTTTCTATGGTTTCATCTTGACTATTTTTTACCATTGTTTAAGAATGGTTGTTAGGCCCACATTATGATGCTAGTGTCATTTTATGGTTGTTATAGCCGCCCGAATAAGGGGCCGAACGTCTTCCAGAAGAAGCATTTTACCTATGACAAGCAGCAGGACTGCTATGTGTGTCCCCAGGGCGAAAAGTTGATTTATAAAACGACCGGCCGGGAGGGATATCGGCATTATCAAGCTGCGACGGATATCTGCGAGTATTGCCCGAAACGCGCGTCCTGTACGCAGGCCAAAGGGGGCAAAACGATCACCCGTCATGTCAGGGAGAACAGTAAGGAGCAGGCCAGGGAAAACCGGCTAACGCCGTGGGGTAAAAAGACCTACAACCGGCGAAAGGAGACGATAGAACGCAGTTTTGCGGATGCGAAGCAGCATCATGGGCACCGTTATGCCCGTTTTCGGGGGGTGCTGAAAGTGCAAATACAGTGTCTTTTGGCGGCAACGGCCCAAAATATCAAGAAGATAGCCTTGCTGGTTGCCATGCTATGTTGTTTTTATCTCTGGAAGACGAGCAGAGTCAATGCAGCATGAGCCCAAATACCCCCCTTGCCGGGCGATAAAACCGGATAAATGAGGTGTGGCATGATCCTTCATCATGAAAGAAACAAACCTCGTGATTTTCAGCGAGGTTTGTCAACGGTCTGAAAGGCGGGAAACCGCCTTTTTACTGTTAGTTTTAAGTGAGCAACGTTGGATATAGCATTTAGTTGTTGAGCAATCAAAAAAATAGATGAAGAAGTAAGGGTAATATGGAAAAGAAACACCTGCATATAGCCGCTGGGATTATCAGAAATACGCAACATGAAATTTTTATTACTCAGCGTCATGCTGATGCCCATATGGGTGGTTTCTGGGAATTCCCTGGTGGGAAAGTTGAGAAAGAAGAAACGCCTGAACAGGCTTTAGTACGTGAGTTACAGGAAGAAATTGGTATTACAGTTACTCATTATGAGCTGGTAAAAACGGTTGAACATGATTTTCCTGACAGGTTGATTACTCTGTATTTCTTCTTGGTGGATGAATGGGAAAATGAACCTTTCGGTAAAGAAGAGCAACTTTCTCGGTGGGTATTACAGAAAGATTTAATTGCTGATGAATTCCCGCCTGCTAATCGCAGCATTGTTGCATTACTTACTTCTTGAGTTGTCAATAGCCGCATTATTAATAACGCGGCTATTTATTATTGCTCAGGTTGTCCACTCCAATCATCACTATCGGAGTTTTCACTTTGGCTTGGTATCCGTTTCTCTTCATTTGCCCACTGGCCTAAGTCAATTAATTGACAGCGTTTACTGCAAAATGGGCGATATGGGCTTATTTCTCCCCAAACCACAGTCTTACCGCATGTTGGACATTCAATCGTGAGTAATTCAGACATAATAATTTTCCTGATAATTAGTTCGTAATATTAACAGCATGCCAATTCAAATGGTAAATGAGCTGGCACGGAGCCTTTTTCACTATCTAATGGTAAAAAACGAATAGCAAAGCGGGTCTTATGACCGGAAATTTGGGGAAACAATAAAGGTGTTAATGGCAAACGTAATCTTAGTAAATCTGCGCCTTCTGCTGTATTCTGATGGAAACCGTTTTTACTGATTTCTGAACGAAAAATAGCAGATTGGCGGATGAGTTCTAAAATACTTTCCAGGGCTTGTTGGAGAGGTAGCAAACTATCAATCCAGAATGCGACCATTTTATCTCTTTGTGATTGTGGTAAGTGAAGCCATAGATGTAAGGTGGGTAGATCAAAACCACAACAGCCACTGGGAATACTGAGACGCTGGCGCACCAGGCTGATAATTTTATCTTCTTTGAGGAATTGCCCCAGCCGTGGAGCTTTACTTAATGCGATAGCTCGCTCTTTCAATTTTAATCTGAAACTATTGACGATATTAATATCAACATCGGGTATTTCAGCCCATTGTTTTAATTTTGCCTGTTGGCGTTCTAACTCTTTTAGCAATTCAGAACGTACTTCCCCTCGTTCTAGCACTTCAAGTAGCTCAGTCACAGTGCGGAAGAAGGCGAGGCTGCTTGCTAGTGAGTCTAGATGGCGTTGACTGGTGAGTTGTTGCAGAGAAGATTCAATTCTCAACCATGCCCGCATTTTTTCATTCAGTGGGTGTTCAAAAATGATTGTAGAAGTTGTGTCACTCATCATGATTATCCTGCCTGGCTGATCCAGCTAACTTTAAATATTGTTGATGTAGTTCGGCAACACGAGGAGCAATTGCCTGTACGTTATCATGATTTGAGATAATGTCATCGGCATAAGCCAGCCTCTCGCTACGGGATGCCTGGGCAGCCAAAATATTTTCAACCTGTTGGTTGCTAATACCATCACGAGTGGCTACCCGGCTGATTTGTAATTCAGGTGAAACGTCAACGACTAAAATCCGATCTGCCAAATGCCTTAAATTATTTTCGACTAATAATGGAATAACCCAAATAACATAAGGTGCCGTTATCTGTTCTAATTGCCGTCGGGTTTCTTGATGTATTAGAGGGTGAAGAAGTTGATTAACCCACTGTTTTTCTTGATTGTTTGTGAATATTTTCTGGCGTAACAGTGCTCTGTTAAGGTTACCATCGGGTGTCAATATGTCATGACCAAAGTGTTCTGAAATGGTTTGTAAGGCAGGCGTTCCAGGAGCAACGACTTCTCTGGCAATAATATCTGCGTCAACAAGAGGAACACCAAGCGCTGCAAAAGCATTGGCGATGGTGGTTTTACCGCTGCCAATCCCACCTGTGAGTGCAATAATATAAGTCATCCTATCCCTTAATATTACTTGATACTATTTCGGGATTGTAACCGAAAGGGGGCAGATGACCTAGAGACAAAGCGACAGAATCATTTTTGCTTTAGGTGAGTATTGTACCCAGTTGAAAAATGGGTAAATACATTGCGAGCAATAGCGTACCGACAATAATTGCTATTATGACTATAAGTATTGGTTCTAGTAACTGGGTCATATTATCAGAAATCTCCAATGCTTGTTGTTGGTACCAATTAGCGAGATTGCCTAATAATAGCTCCAGATTGCCAGATTCTTCACCAACACTGACAAACTGCTGACACAGAGCAGGAAAACAAGATTGTTGTTTCAGTGTTTCGCTCATTGGTACCCCTTGATTAATTTGAGATCGTAAGAATTTAGTCGCTTGCAGAAATACCGGATGATTTATTGATGCAATAGCACTGTCTAACCCTGCGGTGAGTGTTAGGCCGGCTTTTTGTGTCATAAACAGAATATGGAAAAGTTGTCCTAATTGCTGACAACTAATTAATTTTGCAATAACGGGTAAACGTAACATTAGATTTTTTTCACGAGTAATCCATATTGTATGGCGTTGACGTAATTGTAGATAAAATAGGAACAGTATAATTAATCCAGTAACACCATAGCCACCGTATTGAATCAGCCAGTTGGAAGTGATTAATAAACTGCGGGTGAGCAGAGGAAGTTGTGCATCAAATGAATGATAAATATGTTCAAATTCAGGTAAAACAAAAATAAGCATCAATAAAATAATGATGCTGGCAACAATGGTAATAATCAGAGGATAACGTAGTGCTTTTGCTATTTTCTTCTGTAACTTATCTTGTTGCTCCTGTTGTTTAACCAATAATTGACAGCAGACTTCTAATTGCCCGGTTAATTCACCAACAGAAATAAGTTGACAAAATAAAGGTGGGAATAGAAATGGATAATTTTTTAATGAGGATGAAAATGATTCTCCACGGGTAATTTTCTTGCTAATATCTAATAATACACAGTGCCATAATGGATGAGCACATTCTCGAATAAGAATGTTGAGGCAATTCAGTAATGGCATTCCTGATGATAATAGTGTTGCCAATTGACGAATGAAATTCAAACGGTAGGCAATTTGTTGTTGATGATAAAATATCAATTTTTCACATTTTATATTATAAGGTTGCAATCCAGAATGAATAAGCTGATGATATAAAACTTTCCTGTTATCACATAGTGATTTCCCTTTTGATATTTCGCCTTTGTTGTTCACTGCTTGCCAATTATAAAGATAATGAATTTTCATTATTATTCCTGACCTGTGACTTGATAAATTTCTTCTAATGTCGTGATACCTTGTTCCACTAATAAAACACCTGATGAAAGTAAAGTGTCTTTTCTTTGAGCCATAATGGTTTTTTGCACATTTTTAGGATTCTGTTCTGATAATATTTGTTGAATATCATAAGTTATTTCTAAGAATTCATAAATAGCCGTTCGGCCATAATAACCGGAGAAACAATGCTCACAACCAACTGCTAACCATTGCTTAATAAATAGAGAATTATTTTCAATATTAATAATGGTTTCTTCTGTTTGTTGCTTGCGGCAATGAAGACATAATTTTCTGACAAGTCGTTGGGCGATAATTAATTTGATACAAGAAGCAGCCATATAACCTGAAATACCCAGATTTTGTAGGCGCGATAATGTATCTATGGTTGAATTAGTATGTAATGTAGAAAGAACCAAATGACCTGTTTGTGCCGCTTTTACTGAAATTTCGGCTGTTTCGCCATCACGTATTTCTCCTACCATAATGACATCAGGATCTTGGCGTAATAGTGCCCGTAATACTTTGGCAAAATTGAGCTCGATTTTGCTATTAGTTTGTGTCTGATTAATGCCATTCAGTGGGATCTCGACGGGATCTTCTACACTACAAATATTCTTTTTATTCTGATCCAGATATTGTAAGCAGCTATATAAAGTTACGGTTTTTCCACTACCCGTTGGACCAGTCACTAAAATCATTCCTTGTGGTAATGCGAGTTTTTGTCGGAGCTGATTCAATAATGGGTCAGGAATACCTAATTGATCTAACGATAATTGCTGCATTGTATTTAATATTCTAAGCACAACTTTTTCTCCGTGTATGGTTGGCAAAGTCGCCATACGGATAGCATAGTTGTGTCGGGTGTCAGACCAATCAAATTGTCCATCTTGAGGTAACCGTTTTTCAGCAATATTCAATTTCGCCATTATTTTAAGGCGTGCGGCAATGCTTGCATTCATTTGATGAGATGGCGAAGACAAGAGGTGTAATGCGCCATCGACCCGGATACGGATACGATAACCCTGTTGGAAGGGTTCAAAATGAATATCGGATGCACGCCGCTGAATTGCAGTTAATAAAGTTTGATTAATAAGTTGAATGACGGGGGCATCATTTTCATCTGTATTGATATCAGCTTTAAGTGGTAATAGAGAGGATTTTTCCTCTGGTACATGATTCAGTGAAATATTTTGATGTAATACTGATTCGATCCTTGCCAGTGGCCAAATTTCCACATTAACAATACATCCGGAAATAAAACGTAATGCTGATAATAAATCATCATTGGGTAATTCGCTGCTGGCAATTGTTATCGTATTATCATCTTTTTTTATTACAACAGATTGGTGGCGTTGACAAATATCATGAATTTCTCTTTCCATCAATGTGTTTTCTGCCGTTGAAAGTGAGTTCATTATTGATTGCTTCCTGTGTAAATATGTATTGATAAGGGTAATGAATTAAAATTCAAATATTTCCTGACAACGGCTCTTTAATGAACTATTTGTTGATTCACATTTATTATTCCATTTAATTGTACCTGTTTGTGTATTTTGTATCGGCTTTAATGTAACGCTGAGATTTTTAAGACTCTGTTGCCCGTTAATGATCACTTCTCCATTTTTAACTGAAATACTCCCGATATATCTGCTGTTATGACCTTTGGGAATTGATGGTATTCCTGTATTGCAACCTATGAAATTTTCAGCTTCAAAACTGCAAAGCTCTATACCTGATTTGTAAGGCACAATAGTTTGTAGCATATCTGTTAAAGCGGCTTTCTGAATATATCCCTGATAACTAGGAATACCAATGGCACTTAAGATGGAAATGATAGCAATAGCAACCATGATCTCCATTAAAGTAAATCCTTGTTGTTTCATATTCTTTCTCCGTGTTGTGGTATTGCGATATAGAGAATGAAGGAAAGAGGAAAAAATGAAACAGGATGTATAAAGGTTATGGAATTGACTCGAAAAAGAATTTCTGAATTGCAAGGTTTGCAAAAATATTTACGGTGGTGTTCGCAAATTTGTGAGTAACTAATTGCTGATTTGCACCACCATCAATATCATTATTGCTATACCCAATGGATTTCAAGATGGATCGCGACGGCAAGGGAGCGAATCCCCGGGAGCATAGATAACGATGTGACCGGGGTGAGTGAGTGCAGCCAACAAAGAGGCAACTTGAAAGATAACGGGTATAATTACTGAAA
The DNA here is from genome assembly GCF_042879355.1 of Photorhabdus sp. RM71S. Taxonomy (NCBI): domain Bacteria; kingdom Pseudomonadati; phylum Pseudomonadota; class Gammaproteobacteria; order Enterobacterales; family Morganellaceae; genus Photorhabdus; species Photorhabdus sp. RM71S. The sequence continues at coordinate 12,148 of NZ_JBHFKV010000029.1, forward strand.
GCGCATTGAGAGATCTAATGCTCTAATATGTTTGGTGAGTGCTCCAACAGAGATAAAATCGATACCTGTTTCAGCATAGCTGCGCAGAGTATCTAGGGTGATATTACCGGATACTTCTAAAGCGACTTTTCCTGATGTGATAGCGACGGCTTCTTTCATCATTGGGATAGTAAAATTATCTAGCATAATAATATCAACATTAGCCTTGAGTGCCAGAATGAGTTCATCTAGCGTTTCTACTTCGACTTCAACAGGGACATCAGGGTGAGAATAACGAGCTTTATCTACTGCCTGTTTAATAGAGCCATTGGCAATAATATGGTTTTCTTTAATAAGGAAAGCATCGAATAATCCGAGGCGGTGATTATTACCACCTCCGCAAAGTACGGCATATTTTAAGGCTGTGCGTAGTCCTGGTAGCGTTTTGCGTGTATCAAGTAATTGAGTTTTTAAACCGGTAAGACGGTGAACATAATGACTGACTTCCGTTGCAACGCCAGAGAGAGTTTGAATAAAGTTAAGGGCGGTGCGTTCACCGGTCAGTAATATCTGTGCTGGGCCTCGTAATATGCAAAGTTTTTGATTAGCTGTAATCGTATCACTATCTTTGACTAACCATTCAATGGAGATTTGGTCGCCTAATTGAGTAAAAACTTCATTCAACCATTGTTGTCCACAGAAAATGCCATCTTCCCGAGTGATAATGACAGCGGTGGCTTGTTTATCTGCGGGAATTAATTGGCCGGTAATATCAGAGGTGAAATTTGTATTTCCGCCCAGATCTTCTTTTAGTGCGAGGGTTACACTGGCAGGAATGTCATTCTGCAAGTGTTCCATAAGAACCGCACGGCGCTGATCTACATTGTAATTTTGTTTTGTCATTAAAAAGCTCCAGAGGTGATAACAATATTAATGATCTTAACATGCTATCCTGTTGTGTAGTGAACAACTACTATCTTGGTTTTATCATCTAGATTAAGGAAAGGAAAAAATGTGGTTGCATGATGAATTGAGTTAGAAAATTTCTTTCACACGATTTGTGCCCACAGGGTGAGCAACCGTTTTATTGGTTATTCATCGTATTAGTTTGTCTCCAGGAAAATAGTTTATCTCCAGGAAAATTTTGTTGTACTGACATAATGATTTATACCCCATGGATTTCAAGATGCATCGCGACGGCAAGGGAGCGAATCCCCGGGAACTATGTGACTGGGGTGAGTGAGTGCAGCCAACAAAGAGGCAACTTGAAAGATAACGGGTATATAGGAAGGGCTGGATATAAAAGAACATATCACTAGCTATAATAATGTTGTTCTGGGAAGAAAAATTGATCTGGGACTTTATTTCGATTGGATACATTACCAGCAATTGTTACAGGAGCAGAAAGAATGACTCTCTTTATACTGTTGTTAGTGTTGGCGTGGGAACGAGTTTTTAAAATGGGTGACCATTGGCAATTGGAGCACCGTCTTGAGCCATTATTTACCGGTATGAAATCCTTTTCGTTATGGAAAAGCCTTTTAATGACGTTAGTAGTCATGCTAATTACATGGGTATTGATTGAAATATTAAATGATTTTATGTTCGGCATTTTTGAACTGGTGTTATGGGTGTTTATTTGTTTGCTGTGCATCGGAGCGGGGCGCTTACGGCATGATTATCGTGAATATTTTCGTACTGTTCATCAGGATGATAGGGAACAACAAAGGGAATATCTTACGCGTCTCGCAATTATTCATGGTTTACCCTCTGATGCTAGCAAAGAGAATATGTTGCGAGAGATACAAAATGCGTTGCTATGGATAAATTTTCGCTATTATCTGGCACCGATTTTTTGGTTGATTATAGCGGGTAAATTAGGTCCGGTTATTTTGATGGGATATGGCTTTTTGAGAGCTTATCAGGGATGGTTAGCGCTATATGGTACTTCGGTTCAGCGAGCGCAATCTGGTGTTGACAGCTTGTTGCATTGGTTGGATTGGGTTCCTGCTCGTCTGGCTGGCGTTGCCTATGCTTTATTAGGGCATGGTGAACGGGCTTTACCGGCGTGGGTTGCTTCTCTTAGTGATTTAAGAACTTCACAATATAAAGTGCTTTGTCAGCTTGCTCAGTTTTCATTAAGTCGCGGGCCTCATCTTGATTCAATTCAAACGCCTGTTGCAGCGGTGATATTGGCGAAAAAGGTGACTTTTTCTATCATTGTTGTCGTTGCTTTACTGACGATTTATGGGGCATTGGTTTGATTCGTTGTCTTAATGACTCTGATTTGTCCAAGCTTCATCAAATTAATCACTCTATACCCTATGGATTTCAAGATGCATCGCGGCGGCAAGGGAATGAATCCCCGGGAGCATAGATAACTATGTGACCGGGGTGAGTGAGTGCAGCTAACAAAGAGGCAACTTGAAAGATGACGGGTATATAAGGAGTCATTTAACTTATCTGGGATTGTCGGCTAGCTTGTTGCAGCGCCAGTAGGCGCTGCAACAAGAGTAATAACTAAACCGATGGGTCGACGAAGTTAACATCCGACCATACGGAAATGACCGCGACGGCTCTGGCTTGCCCGCCGGCACCGTCTGTCTTCAACAGAATCGGTACCACAGACAGTTGTGTTGATGCCGTATAACTATCGTCCCCTTGCTTAACGTATCTTGCATTTGGCCCTTCACCTCGGTGCCCGGTACTGAGTGATAAGGGTTTGTTGGCCGCATCAGTAAACGCGAAGGCGACATCTTCTATTGACGAGGCCAAGGCATTCGGTTTCCCCGGCACAAACGGCCCATCGATTCGGTAAAGCAGGCGTGAATTTTGGAATACCGCGTCATCGCCGGAACAGGTGCTGCTTATCCCTATCTGCCTTGCTAACTCAAGTGGATCTCCCACCTGTTTGCCGGCTCTTTTCACTGTTCCCCAATCCACCGATGACGGAGTAAGAACAACCGCACAGGTGGACGGCTTTTTGACCGGTGAAAGGATAACCGTGGTCCACAGGGGGTTCGGTATGCTGCTGGAACCCGATACGGCTGTTGAAGTCCAGCCGATAGAGCCCACGGACAAATGACTTCCACCCGGTTTCGCATTGAAATTGCCGTCACTGTCCGGGTAAATGGCCCCGGTCACCGAGCGGACACTGATATCAACCAGACCGTTGGCATCCGGGACGCAGGGAAGGTTAACGCTGGTATTCCCTTTGACCAGACTGGTCGATTGATAGGTTCCGGGTGAACCATGCATCTGGCAAGAGAGTGAAGATTGCCCGATATCAACCATAAAGTCGCCAGCCTTTCCTACCCGGACACTACCCGGTGATGACGAAGAGATCAATGAGTTGGTCCCCGATCCTACGGTGTAGGCCATAAACTGGGTCCCGGTGGGGACGCGGCAAGTTGTCGACCAGTCAAGAGGGCCGCTGGTGGTATATCCCACTATTTCATCCCGTGAATAATCACGCTTATCTTTGTTGTTCGGCATCATGGCATAGCCGGTGACGGTAATATTGCTAACCTTATTCACCAGTTCAGTTTCGCAATCCTGATAAGTCTCGGCCGCCTGGAGGGGTAATGCGGTCAATAAAAAGAGCAGTGGCGCCCCTAGCCCCATGATGGTTGGGACGGGGTTTTCTGTATGACCGCCCCACAAACGTTCAGTGTTTAACATCCTTCTCTCTCCAAATTACTCATCTGTTCACATCGCTCTTTCACTGTCGGGGCTAACTTCGCTTTTGGTGGCGCCCCGGACGTAAAAGCGAGACAGGTGATATCTCATCGGGCACACCGGTCAGGTTGCCCATATGAAGGTTACGCTTATAGACACACGGCATCGGCCTGCACCAGTTTCCCGGGGGTATCGGACGACACCTGATAACGGGTGGTGCATTGCTGATTTGCCTCGTTTCCCCACTTGACTTTCACATGACCGGCGGACGGCATGCCACTCAGATAAACCCGGCCGTTATCGCCCACAATGCCGCTGCCGGCTTGAGTTGCGTTTCCTGCCAGCGTCGCGGTGGCGCCAAAGGGCACGGGTTTGCCATGATGTATTAAGGTCAACAGCAACTGGCTGCCCAGCCGAACCTGATAATTGGCTAGTGTCACCGCCCCTTTGGTCGGGTAAACGTTGCGGCTGGTCTGGTCAATATCCACCCCTTCCGGCAGGGTGGACGGGTCCAGATTGATGGTGTTTTTGTGGTAGACCGATCCGCCCGGCAGTACGGCGTAGCCACGCCAGTCGGTCTGTACGTTACCGTTGCTGATTGTCACCCCTTTCGCACCGGGGGCGCGAACTAATACCGCGGTATCTCCCAGCGAGCGTGACAGCGTTATTCCGTAAGGGTGGACCAGAAGGGCACCGGAAGTGCCATAGGTAAAATGCTGACTGTCTGCGTTGTCATTGTAGCCAAGATTGACGCTTCCCTGGCTGCCCTGATAACCCAGCGACAAAGCTCGACTGTTTTGCTGGCCGCTGTGCCCCCAACCTTGCTGGAGGTTATAACTCAGGCGGTTATCCCATAACATGCCACTGATGCCGGTCTGTTGAGAGAGGTTACCTTGTGAGTCGCGTGAGGCGGTATAGCGGGCGTAAACGCCCCGTAATGCCGGCGATGATCCAAAGAGACTCAGCGGGACCTGCATATTGAATGACACTTGACGGTTTTCCGGCCAGTGGCCCTCGCCCTTTATACGAGAAATGTTATAACTCAGGTTTGATGTGGCACACTAATTTTGGTCACCATTACAGAGGTGATATTTTTACCTCAATAAAAAATAGGTGACATTATGCAAAGACGTTTTAGTTCAGAATTCAAACTGGAATCCGCACTACTGGTGCTTGAACACAACTATTCTATCGCCGAGGCAGCCAGAGTCATGAATGTCAGTAAATCTGCCATGGGTAAGTGGGTTAATCAGTTAAGGGATGAGCGACTGGGACTCTCACCAAAGGCAACGCCAATCACACCGGAGCAGCTTGAAATCCGTGAATTAAAGAAAAAACTGCAACGCCTGGAAATGGAAAATGAAATCATAAAAAAGGCTACGGCACTCTTGATCTCGGACTCCCTGAACAATTTGCGTTAATTGAACGATTCAGAGTGCATTACCCCGTCGTTTTGCTTTGCCAACTCTTCGGCATACATCGCAGCAGTTATCAAGCCTGGCGAACCCGAAAAAAATCGCCAGACCCCGAACATGTCCAACTAAAGAGCTTAATTCGCGAAGCTTTTCAGGAAAGCCACGGCTCTGCGGGAGTCCGGACTATGGCGTCGATGGTCACTGCGAAAGGCCGGCCATTAGGGCGTTGGCTGGCGGGCAAATTAATGGCTGAAATGGGGCTGGTCAGTCGCCAGCCATCACGGCATAAGTACCCGCGGGGAACACCAGAACACATTGATATTCCTAATCACCTTGGACGTCAATTTGCGGTCACCGAACCCAATCAGGTCTGGTGTGGCGACGTGACATTTGTGTGGACAGGGGAAGGCTGGGTTTATCTGACGGTGGTGATTGATCTGTTTGCCCGGAAACCTGTCGGCTGGGCAATGTCTTGCTCACCGGATTCAGCGTTAACCAAAAAGGCGCTCAAAATGGCTTATGAATCAAGAGGAAAACCACAGGGTGTTCTGTTTCATAGTGATCAGGGCAGTCATTATACCAGTAAAGCGTTCAGGAAATTATTGAGTCATTACCCGATCAAGCAAAGCCTGAGCTGTTGGGATAATGAGCCAATGGAGCGTTTCTTCAGGAGTCTGAAGAGCGAATGGCTCCCATTGACAGGGTATCGAAATGCGGAGGAAGCCACGCGCTCCATCATCAGTTATATAACGGGCTATTACAGCCAACTTCGTCCCCATTGGTATAACAATGGGTTGACACCGAATGAATCAGAAAATTTATTTTGGAAAAACTCTCAGGCGGTGACCAATTTTCGTTGACCACAACAAACTTCCCTGTCCAATTCGATTGCTATGATGCCCTTAGCACTTGATGGCGTTGATTATTTATAAACTACTTGGAATGTTACTGGGGCTATTACCTCTTGAGAAGCTGCTGCGCCTGACTTGGAAGCCAGAGCCACTTTAAATGCTGCCATGCCTTCGCCTTCGGTTAGTGCTTTTGCGAAATCAATTTCTTTAGTACCAGTGAGATTAATCTTCTCTCCGCTAGTAATGGCAGTACCATTGTGATACACAGCCACTCCTGCGGTAGCGGCAGAGTTGGCATTAAATATCTTCTTAGCTGTATCAATGGTCTGTCCAAAAACATTCATCTCAATTGCAGCACTAGGAGTGAATTTGTTGCTTGCTGTGTTTCCATATTGAGAGCCACACTTAACTAGTTTGACCTCTATATTTTTTGCTGATGTGGGGGCAGAAGGTTGTAGGGTTTTAACGTCTAATGATTGAACGTTTCCCATATCTAATTGGTAGGAACCGTTACTACCAGTAACATCACCTTCAACATTGAGTTCACAAGTCGCTTGGCCTATGGTAGCCATCACGTTTACCGTAGTACCACTTGAAGCATGTGCCATACCCATCCCCATGCTCAGGAGCACTGCGGCTAATACGCTGGTTTTTAAAATTTGTTTTTTCATTTCATCTCATCTATTCCTTATCTACATCTATTTACATACATTTTGCCTAAAACAACACCATGACAGGTTAAACAATCGGACCGCCAAGGCGGTGCGTTTACTAGTCATTCTAACTCTAAATGTTCGGTTTTATGTCCCGTATCAGAAACTGATGTCATTGAAAGCCACACCGTTACTTCGAGTAACGCTTTTCCTCGCGATTACACTTTCTTACCGTTGCGCAGAAACACGAATCTCCAGAATCGTAAAAGCATTACATCAATTATTCTTATTGATTTTCAGTGTTGAGGGGATTGGTTAAAACCTGATATCAGGTTCATTTTGAGCTATTATTTTCGATTCACTCTATATTGAAATTGACCGGCATTGCGTGGGCTTTGAAAGGTACCCGGAGTAGGCCGTTCTGTATTTGTCATACAATCTTCACAACAAACTATCGCGGTAAACCATGTGATGGCAGGATGATAGAACAGTGACCAAGTAACATATACTGTTTGAAGATATTCAGGTAAATGATGATTTTTTTCTTTTTCTATCAATAAATTAATGACAGTTTTCAAATTACCCTGAATCATATTCTGTCTATTTAGTGATAAAAAATTATTGTCATACGATAACTTTTAAAGTACTTTAGCGACAGTTTAGTTAAACATGTATATGGAATGACACAAGATGTGTGATAAACAGGAGTTTGTAACTAATCCCAGAATCAAGCTACTCAGCTTTCTGGCTATTATTATTGCTTCCATTATGGTAATTGGTGATATTGGGTTCCATATTGCGTCTTGGTCGTTATGGCATGATGCCACTCGCCAGGCTGTTCTTCAGGCGTATAGCGATCTTATGCCGGCATTGACTGCAAAAGGATTTAAGCAATCTTTATTAAGTCAGGTGCTTTATATCTCGTTGGATACGATACCTCGGATTATATCAACGTCATCTTATATATTAATTGGCATTCTGTTTTTCCGGTTTGCTAAAGGTGAAATATGGAGTAACCGTAATATTTCCGCTTCATTTATTATTGGTTTCCTGATGATTCTAGAGCAACTTCTCTACCCTGTGATTAATATGTTACAAGGAATGGCGTTATCTGTGGATTTAGTGAAAGGGCAACGGGTATTTAGTTTTTCGTTTGGAGTTAATTCAGAATCTCTGTTTATTATTATGTTTGGTGTATTCCTTTTGATATTTAGCTTAATTATGCGTGAATCTAAGAAGATAAGCGATGAGCAACGTTATTTTATCTGAGAATCATCATGAGTATTATAATAAGGTTGGATGTGATCTTAGCGAAAAGGAAAGTAAAGTCTAAAGAATTAGCTGCCATTATTGGTATTACTGAGCAAAATTTATCATTACTGAAAAATGGCAAAATAAAAGGTATCCGTATCGAGACGCTGGAAAAAATTTGTAGGCATTTGCAGTGTCAACCTGGAGATATATTGGAATATGTGGAAGATGGAGAGGATAGCCGTTAATATAACAAATAAAGTCATTGTATGTCTTTTGGTATCTTATAAGATAGAACTTTATATTCATTAGCCAGTTTTAACTACATGAAAATATTAATTATTTCATGTTTTTTATCTAGCCTGTTACTCTTTGGTGTTAATGGTTCACCAATAAAGCAGGTTTTTCCTAGCGATAAGAATATATATTTCTCTCTGGGGGGATATTGTTCTGATATTCCGTGGAATGCCAGAAAGATAAAATGCATATGTAGATATTATTTACTCGATCATAAGAAATGATCTCTCTTTTTATATGGTTTTTCATTTAAGTTAAATTTTTATAAAATATACAGTAATTTAAGGATATTAAGAATGAATAAATTTCTCATTGCTTTATTATCAATATTTGTAGTTACGGGATGTTCCATGCCACGGCTTACTGATAGCTATATTTCAACCTGTGGTTATTTTGAATGTAATGTCAAGGATATAGTTTCAGGCAGTGAAGTTAAAGTAGATAATATACATTCTATTCCTGATATTTACAGAGATATCTCAAACCAAGATAGACAAATTATACAGTCTGGTGGACAGCCATCTTTTGAAGATAAGAGTTACCGTATTGGGGGGACTTTTAAATTCTAATTTAATTTCTTTAGTTATTTCTTTATTTTTAATTAAGGTATTGTTATATGAATTTTATAAGAAAAATAGCTGTTATCCCTTTATTTACCTTATTTACTGTATTGGCGGGTTGTACATCATGGGAAAAACCAGGCGCAACTCAGTATGAAAGAGATAGGGATTATGCTGAATGTAAAGCATTGGGTTATTCTCAATTACCATCAGACTGGACCAGCGAAGTTGTTCATTCTTTCGAGACAAAACGTTTTTCCTGCAAAGATAAAGACAAGGACGAAGATAAATCCTGTAATCATTATATTACTGTGCCGAAAACTGAAGTTAAGCGTTGGGATAAAAATGAATCGTCAAGGCGTTGGATAATTTCATCCTGTATGTATAAAAAAGGGTGGCATGAAGAGACGCGCTATTGGTTTTAATATATACCCGTCATCTTTCAAGTTGCCTCTTTGTTGGCTGCACTCACTCACCCCGGTCACATCGTTATCTATGCTCCCGGGGATTCGCTCCCTTGCCGCCGCGATGCATCTTGAAATCTATAGGGTATAGTTCATTTTTTCCATCAGCAGGAGTTATGTGGAGCTGTTGCTGGTGGTTCCTCACATTTTGTCATTATTCCTTTCTAATCGTTGGTTTTAGCCTCTCGGTTTTATTGATTTGAGCTACATTTATAACCTGATGGTATACATTTGTATTTAAAATCAACAGGTGATGATTTGGTAGCTATATCTTTTTAATAAAGATTCAACTATTTTATTGCTGTAACGATTCAATATACCCATTTATATGTTTAAAACAGGTTGGTTAAAATATTATCTTAGGATGTTTATTAACCTACTGGTTATCAGCTTTTACTAATTTTTAAAAAAAATTGTCAAAATTTGCAGGTTTTTATGATTTAGCAAAAGGTCTTTATAGACAGTTGATGAATACTTTGTTACTTTTATGGCCCGGTGGTTTAAATTGGTATTACCAATTGACTTCGGCAAAGACCGAAACAACAAACAAAATAGCCTCATGAGATAGGTTCTAACTGGCTTATAATAAATATGGCTTATAGTAAAATCCGCCAACCAAAACTATCAGATGTCATTGAGCAGCGTCTTGAGCATCTCATCCTTGAAGGATCCGTGCGTCCAGGGGAGAAGTTGCCGCCTGAACGTGAGTTGGCGAAACAGTTTGATGTGTCACGTCCTTCACTGCGCGAAGCCATTCAACGGTTAGAAGCTAAAGGTTTTCTTTTTCGCCGTCAGGGTGGGGGAACGTTTGTTCAGAGTAACCTCTGGCAAAGTTTCAGTGATCCGCTGGCACAATTACTGGCTGGTCACCCAGAATCTCAATTTGACCTCCTTGAAACCCGCCATGCTTTGGAAGGTGTTGCTGCCTATTACGCGGCACTGCGTGGAACTGACGAAGATTTTGAGCGTATTCGGCAATATCACCTTGTTATTCAACAAGCTCAGGAAAGTGGTGATGTCAATGCTGAATCCGAAGCTGTTTTGCAATATCAGCTTGTCGTTGCTGAAGCCGCGCATAATGTGGTTCTCCTTCATTTATTACGTTGTATGGCACCTATGCTGGAACAAAATATCCGGCAGAATTTTGAGTTTTTGTATACCCGCCGGGAAATGCTAACGGCTGTCAGCGATCATCGGGCGAAGATTTTTGAAGCAATAATGGCGAGGCAACCAGAGAAAGCCCGTGAGGCCTCCCATCGCCATTTAGCTTTTATCGAAGATGTCTTATTGGATCTCAGCCGCGAGCACACTCGCCGTGAGCGATCATTACGACGTCTTCAACAGCATCAGGAATAAAATTAGCTGTGTAGATCTTGAAGTTTGCTGCGTTTGCACAGCTAAGTTGAGTCCCTTTACTGAGGGCGCTAGCGGCAACAACAGTGAGGGCCTATCTTCCAGTCATGACCGGCTGAACGTCAAAGGGTATGACGGGAAGGTAGGCTCCAAAACAATCATTAGAAACAGATAACAGATAAGGAATACACCATGTCAGACATTTTGAAAAATGACGTGGATCCGATCGAAACTCGCGACTGGTTACAGGCGATCGAATCGGTCATCCGTGAAGAGGGTGTTGATCGTGCCCAGTTCTTGATTGATCAGGTACTGAACGAAGCACGTAAAGGTGGCGTGAATGTTGCAGCCGGTGCTGCTAACCGCGATTATATCAATACCATTGCTGTTGAGGATGAGCCTGCTTACCCTGGCAATCTGGATTTGGAGCGCCGTATTCGCTCTGCTATTCGTTGGAATGCTGTGATGACCGTGTTGCGGGCATCCAAAAAAGATCTGGAATTGGGTGGTCACATGGCTTCATTCCAGTCTTCAGCAACCATGTATGAAGTTTGTTTCAACCATTTCTTCCGTGCCCGTAATGAAAATGACGGCGGTGACTTGGTTTATTTCCAAGGCCACATCTCTCCAGGCGTCTACGCTCGTGCTTTCCTTGAAGGTCGTTTAACTGAAGAGCAGATGAATAATTTCCGTCAGGAAATTCATGGCAACGGTCTCTCTTCTTATCCGCATCCAAAATTGATGCCTGAATTCTGGCAGTTCCCAACCGTTTCAATGGGATTGGGGCCAATCGGTGCGATTTATCAGGCTAAATTCCTGAAATATCTGGAACACCGTGGTCTGAAAGATACCTCCAAGCAGACCGTTTATGCCTTCTTGGGCGACGGTGAAATGGATGAGCCAGAATCCAAAGGTGCGATTACTATCGCAACCCGCGAGAAACTGGATAATTTGGTATTTGTTATCAACTGTAACTTGCAACGTCTGGATGGTCCAGTTACGGGTAATGGCAAAATCGTTAATGAGCTGGAAGGCATTTTTGATGGCGCAGGTTGGCAGGTTATTAAAGTGCTTTGGGGCGATCGTTGGGATGAACTGTTGCGTAAAGATACCAGCGGTAAATTGATCCAACTGATGAACGAAACGCTGGACGGTGATTACCAGACGTTCAAATCCAAAGATGGCGCTTATGTGCGTCAGCATTTCTTTGGTCGTTACCCAGAGACCGCTGAATTAGTCAAAGATATGACCGATGACCAGATTTGGGCGTTGAACCGTGGTGGTCATGATCCTAAGAAAGTCTTTGCTGCTTTGAAAAAAGCGCAAGAAACTACCGGCAAACCAACGGTTATCCTGGCTCAGACTATCAAAGGTTACGGTATGGGTGATACGGCGGAAGGTAAAAATATTGCTCATCAGGTTAAGAAGATGAATATGGAAGGCGTTCGCCATTTCCGTGATCGTTTCAATGTCCCTGTTGCTGATGAGCAAATCGAAAACCTGCCATATGTGACTTTCGATAAAGATTCTGAAGAATACAAATACCTGCATGAGCGTCGTGCAGCGCTTGGTGGCTATTTGCCAAGCCGTCGTACTCATTTTGAAGAGAAACTGGAACTGCCAACGCTGGAAGATTTTGGTGCGTTGCTGGAAGAACAAAACAAAGAAATTTCTACTACTATTGCTTTCGTTCGTGCTTTGAACGTGATGTTGAAAAACAAGTCAATCAAAGATCGTCTGGTTCCAATCATTGCCGATGAAGCGCGTACTTTTGGTATGGAAGGTCTGTTCCGTCAAATCGGCATCTACAGCCCTAACGGCCAGCAATATACTCCGCAAGACCGTGAGCAGGTTGCTTACTATAAAGAAGACGCCAAAGGTCAGATTCTACAAGAAGGTATCAATGAACTGGGTGCCGGTTCATCATGGCTGGCGGCGGCAACGTCTTATAGCACCAATAACCTGCCAATGATTCCGTTCTACATCTACTACTCTATGTTCGGGTTCCAACGTATTGGCGACCTGTGCTGGGCAGCTGGCGACCAACAGGCTCGTGGCTTCCTGATTGGTGGTACTTCTGGTCGTACAACCCTGAATGGCGAAGGTCTGCAACACGAAGATGGTCACAGCCATATTCAGTCTCTGACTATCCCTAACTGCATCTCTTATGATCCGGCATTTGCTTATGAAGTTGCTGTGATTATGCATGATGGTTTGGAGCGTATGTATGGTGAGAAACAAGAGAATATTTACTACTACATCACCACGTTGAACGAAAACTACCACATGCCGGCGATGCCACAAGGCGCGGAAGAAGGTATCCGTAAAGGTATCTACAAGCTGGAAAGCTTGGAAGGTAGCAAAGGTAAAGTTCAGCTATTAGGTTCAGGTTCTATTCTGCGTCATGTGCGTGAAGCAGCGCAGATTCTGGCTAACGATTATGGTGTGGGTTCTGATGTGTACAGCGTGACTTCATTCACTGAACTGGCTCGTGATGGTCAGGATTGTGAACGTTGGAACATGTTGCATCCAACAGAAACGCCACGTGTACCTTATGTTGCTCAGATCATGAATGAAGCACCGGCAGTGGCTTCTACTGATTATATGAAGTTGTTCGCAGAACAAATTCGTAACTTCATCCCTGCAAGCGAATTCCGCGTATTGGGTACTGACGGTTTCGGTCGTTCCGATAGCCGTGAAAACCTGCGTCATCATTTTGAAGTTGATGCTTCTTACGTGGTGGTTGCTGCTTTGGGTGAATTGGCTAAGCGCGGCGAAATCGATGTGAGTGTTGTGGAAGAAGCAATCAAGAAATACAACATTAACCCAGAAAAAGTTAACCCGCGTCTGGCATAAGAGGTAAAGAATCAATGGCTATCGAAATTAAGGTACCGGATATCGGTGCGGATGAAGTTGAAGTCACCGAAATCATGGTGAAAGTTGGCGATACAGTGGAAGCTGAACAATCGCTGATCACCGTGGAAGGTGATAAGGCTTCTATGGAAGTTCCATCCCCTCAGACGGGTGTCGTTAAAGAGATCATCATTGCGGTTGGCGATAAAGTTGAAACCGACAAACTGATTATGATTTTTGATTCTGCGGAAGGTGCTGTAGAAGCTGCGCCAGCGGAAGAGCCGGCAGCGATAACATTGTCTTCGCGTATGGCAGAGGCAGAACCAGTAGCTTCTGCGGCTATGAATGTTCATGTACCGGATATCGGTGGTGATGAAGTCGAAGTTACCGAAGTGATGGTGAAAGTTGGCGATGCGGTGGAAGCTGAACAATCGCTGATCACCGTAGAAGGTGATAAAGCCTCTATGGAAGTCCCCGCGCCATTCGCAGGTATCGTTAAAGAAATTCAAATCAAGGTCGGTGATAAAGTGAAAACCGATTCTATGATTATGGTATTTGAAGTTGCGGGTGCAGCGCCTGCTGCTCCGGCTGCCTCTGCGCCAGCGCCAGCGGCTGAACCAGAGAAAGCGGCAGCACCGGTTATTGCTAGCAGAAGCTTCGCAGAAGAAGACAAAAATGATTTCGCTGAAAATAGTGCTTATGTTCATGCAACGCCGGTGATCCGTCGTCTGGCGCGTGAATTCGGCGTTAACCTGGCTAAAGTGAAAGGTACAGGGCGTAAAGGCCGTGTTCTGCGTGAAGATGTTCAGGCTTACGTGAAAGACGCGGTTAAACGTGCAGAGTCTACTCCTGCATCAGCCGGTGGTGGTCTGCCGGGTATGTTGCCTTGGCCGAAAGTGGATTTCAGTAAATTTGGTGAAATTGAAGAAGTTGAACTGGGTCGTATTCAGAAAATCTCTGGTGCTAACCTGAGCCGTAACTGGGTGATGATCCCACATGTTACACAGTTCGACGAAACGGATATTACTGAAGTTGAAAACTTCCGTAAGCAGCAGAATCAGGAAGCTGAGAAGAAACAGCTTGGTGTGAAGATCACGCCATTGGTATTCATCATGAAAGCGGTAGCAAAAGCGCTGGAAGAGATGCCGCGCTTTAACAGCTCTATCTCGGAAGATGGTCAGAAACTGACGTTGAAAAAATACATCAACATTGGTGTGGCAGTGGATACACCTAATGGTCTGGTGGTTCCAGTGTTCCGTGATGTTAATAATAAGGGCATCATCGAATTGTCCCGCGAGCTGACTGAGATGTCTAAGAAAGCGCGTGCAGGCAAACTGACTGCATCTGATATGCAGGGGGGATGCTTCACTATTTCAAGCCTGGGTGGTATCGGTGGCACAGCATTTACGCCAATCGTTAATGCACCAGAAGTGGCTATCCTGGGCGTATCCCGCTCATCAATGAAGCCGGTATGGAATGGTAAAGAGTTTGTTCCACGCCTGATGCTACCTCTGTCACTCTCTTTCGATCACCGTGTGATCGATGGTGCTGATGGTGCGCGTTTCATCACATTTATTAATCATGCGATGAGCGATATCCGCCGTCTGGTGATGTAATCTCAAAGGCCGGCCATGTGCCGGCCTGATTGTTATTGCGGTGACAGAGAGACAGCTTACATCTGGTGAGTTTGTTGCGAGTTCTGTCACGTTAACGCGCTTTTCAGGTTATTAACAATTCTGTAAACTGCTCGCGGTGTGTAGGTCCCGGTGGAATATATCGTTTTTGGCGCCTGACCCGCCGGACAAACAATTAAGAGGTCATGATGAGTACTGAAATTAAAGCCCAAGTAGTGGTACTTGGGGCAGGTCCAGCAGGGTATTCTGCTGCTTTTCGTTGCGCGGATTTAGGTTTGGAAACCGTTCTGGTGGAACGTTACTCTACCTTAGGTGGTGTTTGTCTTAACGTTGGTTGTATCCCTTCCAAGGCATTGCTGCATGTAGCAAAAGTTATTGAGGAAGCTAAAGCGCTGGCAGATCATGGCATCGTTTTTGGTGAACCCAAAACTGACATCGAAAAAGTCCGTGTTTGGAAAGAAAAAGTTATTAATCAGCTAACCGGTGGTTTGGCTGGTATGGCTAAAGGCCGTAAAGTTAAAGTGGTTAATGGTGTTGGTAAGTTTACAGGGGCGAACACGCTGGTTGTTGAAGGTGAAGGTGGCGCAACAACGATTAATTTTGATAACGCCATTATTGCAGCGGGCTCCCGTCCTATCCAATTGCCATTTATTCCTCATGATGACCCGCGCGTTTGGGATTCTACCGATGCTTTGGCGCTGACAACCGTTCCTGGCCGCTTGTTGGTCATGGGCGGTGGTATTATCGGTCTGGAAATGGGAACCGTTTACCACGCTCTGGGTTCTCAGATTGATGTTGTTGAAATGTTGGATCAGGTTATTCCTGCGGCTGATAAAGATGTGGTGAAAGTCTTTACCAAACGTATCAGCAAACAATTCAATCTGATGCTGGAAACCAAAGTTACCGTAGTAGAAGCCAAAGAAGATGGTATCTACGTCACGATGGAAGGCAAAAACGCACCGACAGAACCACAGCGTTATGACGCGGTTCTGGTTGCTATCGGTCGTGTACCTAACGGTAAAATGCTGGATGCAGGTAAAGCTGGTGTTGACGTTGACGACCGCGGCTTTATCCACGTTGATAAGCAAATGCGCACCAATGTACCGCACATCTTTGCTATTGGTGACATCGTTGGTCAGCCTATGTTGGCGCATAAAGGTGTTCATGAAGGTCACGTTGCGGCGGAAGTTATTTCTGGTAAGAAACACTACTTTGATCCAAAAGTGATTCCATCCATTGCTTACACTGAACCCGAAGTTGCATGGGTTGGCCTGACTGAGAAAGAAGCGAAAGAGAAAGGCATTAGCTATGAAACGGCTACTTTCCCGTGGGCAGCTTCTGGCCGCGCAATTGCTTCTGATTGTGCTGACGGTATGACCAAACTGATTTTCGATAAAGAAAGTAATCGTATTATCGGTGGTGCTATTGTGGGTACTAACGGTGGTGAATTGTTGGGTGAAATCGGTCTGGCAATTGAAATGGGTTGTGATGCGGAAGATATCGCATTGACCATCCATGCTCACCCAACATTGCATGAATCGGTAGGTCTGGCTGCTGAAGTCTTTGAAGGCAGTATTACTGATTTGCCGAATGCGAAGGCAAAGAAAAAGAAGTAATTTCTTAAATCGATTAATGTATTAATGTGATTCACCGAAGCGGCTTTCATTTATTGAAAGCCGTTTTTTTATCTGGTATGACCTGTTTGGGAAAGTACAGTATAAAAAGTATGGCTTTTGTAGGTGCTATTGGCAAAAATCAGCGGAATAATCTGTTTTAATAGCTTTGTCTGCTGTTAATTCAGAATATTACTATCAGTTAATGTTACTTTTATGTGAACGAATTAACATCGCATTCAAATTTTGGTATGCTGAGCACCCGAAGCTGGGCATAACTTGATTTGTACTTGTTAAGTTATGTCGGCAATCCTCTGACCTGGCACCCGGAACCATAACTAACAACCTGTCCCAGGAGGGGCTATTTGTTGCGAAAACACATATTGTTGCGCAAAGACGATAGTCTGGTGAGGCAGGTTCTAAGGCGGGTGCAGAGCCGGGTAGATAAAATGACAATGAGAGCGAGGAGAAAGTCGTGCTAGAAGAATACCGCAAGCACGTAGCCGAGCGTGCAACCCAAGGTGTTGTCCCTAAACCATTGGACGCGACACAAGCGGCGGCGCTGGTTGAGTTACTGAAGAGCCCACCAAAAGGTGAAGAAGATTTCCTGTTAGATCTGCTGATTAACCGTATTCCCCCTGGCGTTGATGAAGCGGCCTATGTAAAAGCCGGTTTTCTTGCCGCCATTGCGAAAGATGAAACCATTTCACCGCTAATCGCGCCAGAAAAGGCGGTTGAACTGCTTGGAACGATGCAAGGTGGTTATAATATTCATCCTTTGATTGATGCTCTGGATAATGAAAAACTGGCTCCAATTGCAGCTAAAGCGCTCTCTCATACTTTGTTGATGTTTGACAACTTCTATGATGTAGAAGAAAAAGCAAGAGCAGGTAATCCACAAGCCAAACAAATTATGCAATCTTGGGCTGATGCGCAGTGGTATCTGGAACGCCCTGAATTGGCAGAAAAAATTACAGTCACAGTATTTAAAGTGACGGGTGAAACAAACACTGACGACTTATCTCCTGCGCAGGATGCATGGTCACGCCCTGATATTCCTCTGCATGCTCTGGCTATGTTGAAAAATGCCCGCGAAGGGATTGTCCCGGATCAAGCTGGTGTTATTGGCCCAATCAAACAGATTGAAGAGCTGAATAAGAAAGGCTATCCGCTGGCTTATGTCGGTGATGTGGTTGGTACAGGTTCTTCCCGCAAATCAGCCACTAACTCAGTGTTATGGTTTATGGGCGATGATATTCCATTTGTGCCAAACAAACGTGGTGGTGGTGTTGTTCTGGGCGGTAAAATTGCACCAATCTTCTTCAATACGATGGAAGATGCCGGTGCGCTGCCAATTGAGCTGGATGTGAACAAATTAAATATGGGGGAGGTAATTGATATCTACCCATATAAAGGGGAAGTACGTCACCACGAAACCAATGAGTTACTGGCTGAATTTGAACTGAAAACAGATGTATTGTTGGATGAAGTGCGTGCGGGTGGCCGTATTCCACTGATTATCGGCCGTGGTTTGACCAGTAAGGCGCGTGAGTCTCTTGGTTTACCACCCAGTGATGTCTTCCGTCAGGCGAAAGCGGTTGAAGAAAGTAGTCGCGGTTTCTCCCTGGCTCAGAAAATGGTCGGTCGGGCATGTGGCACGGTGGGTATTCGCCCTGGTGAATACTGTGAACCTAAAATGACCTCTGTTGGTTCTCAGGATACAACTGGCCCCATGACCCGTGACGAACTGAAAGATCTGGCGTGTTTGGGTTTCTCTGCGGATCTGGTAATGCAGTCATTCTGCCATACGGCGGCTTATCCTAAGCCAGTTGACGTCACCACTCACCATACCTTGCCTGACTTCATCATGAATCGTGGTGGGGTTTCTCTGCGTCCGGGTGATGGCATTATTCACTCATGGCTGAACCGTATGCTGTTGCCTGATACCGTTGGTACGGGCGGTGATTCTCATACGCGTTTCCCGATTGGTATTTCCTTCCCGGCTGGTTCTGGTCTGGTAGCGTTTGCTGCTGCGACGGGGGTGATGCCTTTGGATATGCCAGAATCTGTGCTGGTTCGTTTTAAAGGGCAGATGCAGCCCGGTATTACTTTGCGTGATTTGGTTCATGCGATTCCTTACTATGCGATTCAGCAAGGCCTTCTGACGGTTGAAAAGAAAGGTAAGAAAAACATCTTCTCTGGCCGTATCCTCGAAATTGAAGGTTTGCCAGATCTGAAAGTCGAGCAGGCATTTGAGCTGGCGGATGCTTCTGCGGAGCGCTCTGCGGCGGGTTGTACCATTAAATTGGATAAAGCACCGATTATTGAATATCTGCAATCCAATATTGTACTGCTGAAATGGATGATTGCTGAAGGTTATGGTGATCGCCGTACTTTAGAACGTCGTGTAACAGGCATGGAGAATTGGCTGAAAGATCCTCAATTGTTGGAAGCTGATGCTGATGCAGAATATGCCGCAGTTATCGAAATCGATCTGGCTGAAATTAAAGAGCCTATTCTATGCGCGCCGAATGATCCAGATGATGCCCGTTTACTGTCTGATGTGGCTAACAGTAAGATCGATGAGGTTTTTATCGGTTCTTGTATGACTAACATTGGTCATTTCCGTGCAGCCGGTAAGTTATTGGATCAACATAAAGGTCAATTACCGACTCGTTTATGGGTTGCTCCGCCAACGAAAATGGATGCGGCTCAACTCACAGAGGAAGGTTATTACAGCATCTTTGGCAAGAGTGGAGCACGGGTTGAAATTCCTGGTTGTTCCTTGTGCATGGGTAACCAAGCACGCGTTGCTGACGGTGTAACTGTGGTCTCCACTTCGACTCGTAACTTCCCAAATCGTTTGGGGACGGGTGCGAATGTTTACCTGGCATCGGCTGAACTGGCGGCTGTAGCTTCTCTGTTGGGACGTCTGCCTACGCCAGAAGAGTATCAGCAATTTATGGCTAAAGTTGATGAGACTGCGGAAGATACTTACCGTTATCTCAATTTTGATCAACTGAACCAATACACTGAAAAAGCGGATGATGTGATTTTCCAAACTGCGGTGTAATTCCGATATATACCCAATGGATTTCAAGATGCATCGCGACGGCAAGGGAGTGAATCCCCGGGAGCATAGGTAACGATGTGACCGGGGTGAGCGAGTGCAGCCAACAAAGAGGCAACTTGAAAGATAACGGGTATATTGCAATATGAACGAATGGGAGGTAAAAACCTCCCATATTAGATTGCTGGCTTTTAGTGTTTCGACTATCACTGTTGAGTTTTTATCAATGATAAAACAAGTGTTAGTTAAGAAAAGTCGTTTTTTTCCTGTTAGTGTGGTTTTAAAATCTGGAGAAAAGGCAAACGTATAATGAAAAAAAAGATAAAAACTTTAATCATTAAAGGTAAAAAGTAATGATTAAGAATTTTTTAAAGTGAGTGAAAATTTCGATGTTATAACTGACATTAAAAGATAAAACATTAGGAAAAACGGATTTTAAATTGGTTAATAAGGTGACAAAATAACGCTGTTAACCGTATTAAAAAATTAGTAGTAAAAAAACGGTTAGTGGCATTAAAAACTATTAAAAAATGGATTTTGGTTTTAATAATATTAACAGAGCTGTTACTCTTTCTGGTTTTAAACCTAAAAAAATCAAAATAGAAGAAACTTAATTATCGCTATAAAAACCCCCAACCACATGATTTTAAATAAAATTATTAGCAAATAAGCAAGGTTAAAAAGTTTTTATATAGTATTTAATTATTGGTTAAATATTTGGATTTTTCACGATAATTCATATATACCCAATGGATTTCAAGATGCATCGCGACGGCAAGGGAGAGAATCCCCGGGAGCATAGATAACGATGTGACCGGGGTGAGCGAGTGCAGCCAACAAAGAGGCAACTTGAAAGATGACGGGTATAAACATATTTCTACCGATAATCGGCGTGTCTAATTATTCTCAGGTGCGCCGATAATATTCGTTATGTTGAATATTGGTTAATAGATGATTATTCCCCAGAAATGAAAATTACACTTCATAATCAAATACGATGATATCGTTGACATAATCTATAAGGAGATCTTTTAATTCGTCATGCGCTGAGTGAGACAAATAGTTTTAAATAGCTTTATGATCATCAAATGTCATGGTGATAGCATATGTAAAACCTTTATTTTTGTTTTCATTATTTCCCAATTCGATAGAAGAAATACCTTTGATCTGATGCTGCATGGAAATAGCGGTATCTCTTATCGTCGTTAATTGTTGTTGTTTTATCTCGGATGTGAATTTTAGCAAAAGAATATGGCGTATCATAATGGTTCCTGAAAGGTGTCTTTGTTTTTGCTGACAAAATAGAAAATAAATTGTTCTATTGCAAGATCCTTGAATATATCTCATCAATTAGTGGATGTATGTTCGATTTTGCTGTTTTTGTTTCTCTGAGATACTATTAATTATAGTGTATTTGTCTATATTTGCACTGAGGCTGAACTCTCCTCCGATGAAAGCCGTAGCGGACACAAACCTCAAGAATAACTTGGGGGTGTATATTTCGGTTATCTAGGTGAAAACTATACCGTTGTGTCAGCATAGAGGCTTTAATCTCCCACTTCTTGGCAGTTTGTGGGCTGATTCTGGGGCGGAATTGCTAGGAAATATTAAAATGGAAAGAACGCACCGGAGGTAATGATGGAATACGAATTTTTGCTGGATGTCACTGGACTGGTGACTAGCCGGTTCTCAATGGATCACGAAGCTATTGGTCAGTGGCTGAATGAAGAAGTTAAAGGTGATTTGGCGGTGATAGATAAGATTGCCTCAGCGTTGGCCGAAATTAAAGGTAGTGAACGTCAATGGCAACTTGTAGGTCATGAATATACGCTGTTAATGGATGACGAAGAAGTTATGGTTCGCGCCAATCAGCTTGAGTTTGAAACTGATTCGATGGAGGAGGGCATGAGTTATTACGATAATGAGAGCCTGGCTTTTTGCGGTACCAAGGATTTTATTGATATGTTGGCCGATTATCGGGATTTTATTTTACAAAAGTACGATTGGTAAGAAGCTGTATATAGACAGAAATAATTCTCTGGCACGATAGGCTTTTTCTTACTGTTAATGGTTGCTATGAAGGATAATCATCGAGTAATTTTACTCAATGATAGTTTAAGTAGCTAAAGAATCAAGGTGGTTTTAATGGAAGATATCAATCTGTCTGGTGGCATTAATGAAGCTACAAGCTGGCTCATTAATCATCAGGATTTAATCATTCAATATCTGGTCAATACTGTTGCTGCTATTCTCATTCTTGTTCTGGGATTAATGGCGGCGAAACTCATTAGTAAGGGCGTGAAAAGAGTTATGTCATTGCGTGGCATTGATGTAACGGTATCGGATTTCCTGGCTGCTGTTGTTCGTTATTTGATTATTGCGTTCACTATTATTGCAGTTTTGGGCAAATTAGGTGTTCAGACGGCTTCCGTCATTGCGGTTATCGGTGCTGCTGGTTTAGCTGTTGGTTTAGCTTTACAGGGTTCTTTGTCCAACTTTGCCGCAGGGGTATTGCTGGTGGCTTTTCGTCCAATCCGTGCGGGTGAATATGTTATTCTCGGCGCGGTTGAAGGCACTGTTGTTCAGGTGCAGATTTTTTCTACTACATTGCGTACAGCAGATGACAGAATTATCGTGATCCCGAATGGGAAAATTATTGCAGATAATGTTATTAATACCAGCCGTGAACCGAATCGTCGAACCCAGATCATGGTCGGTGTTGCGTATAATGCGGATATTGACGAAGTTAAAAAAGTATTAGGTGATGTTATTGCCGCAGACAATCGTATTCAGCATGATAAAGGCGTGACGATTCGTTTGCATGAAATGGCACCTTCTTCACTGAATTTTATTGTGCGTGTATGGACCACCAATGGTGATGCTTGGGAGGTTTATTGGGATTTGATGGAGAACTTTAAACGCACATTGGATAAACACAATATCAGTATTCCTTATCCACAAATGGATGTTTATTTGCATCAGAATCAAGCTATGGCGCGGAATAAAATGAGTGATTAATCAGAGGGATTGGATAATAACCTTCTGATTATGTGAATAAACCGTAAATTTTTACCAGTAAATCAGCGCCGCGCTGTCAATAGCGCGGGCGCTCTATTCCCCAAGTCTACTTTATTGACATAAGGTATTAAAGTTGTTTTTAATAAAATCATCGTTGATATCTTCTGTCAGTGCTATTTTCTTGTTATCTGATAAGCAAAGGACAGCGGATGAAACATCTGAAGTATGGAAATTAATATCAGCAGTGACTATCCCATCACCTTTTTCACCCTGTATTTTAAGAATGAAACGTTCACAGCCTTTTTTACATAAGAAAGGCTGATAATTACTGAGATCTACATCTGTAATATTGGCTGTACCAATATAGTATTCAATTATTTCATAGTGGTTTAATGTCTCTTCAACATCATTTCGAAGCAAATAGTAGTTTCTGACAGTAAGAGCAGCAATAATAATGATGACTAGTAGCATGAAACCCATAATTTTTTTCAAAATAACCCCTTCCTCTTATTTTTCATAGAATTGATAGATTCATTAATACTTTTAGTGTGTATTAGCTTGATTTTCTTTGAATTAATCAAATAATTTTCCTGTAAAAATCTGCTTTTTGGTTGGTTATTAAAATTTCTTATGATCGATTAGAAGCATTTATTTCCTCTAATGAGCTATTCTTCTTAATATTCTGAACATTGAAATAGCAAAGTGAATAATTATTGAGGAATTTTTTTATGTTATCGACATTTGTGCAGGGTTTTTTTCTTAGCGCAGCAATGATTTTGCCTCTTGGCCCACAAAATGCCTTTGTTATGCAGCAAGGCAGTAGGAGACAATTTCATCTAATGAGTGCAACTTTGTGCGCGATCAGTGATGGTTTTTTGATTGGTGTCGGTGTATTTGGTGGTAGTGCATTACTTAGTCAGTCAACTTTACTCTTACAATTCGTCACCTGGGGAGGTGTTGCTTTTTTATTCTGGTATGGATGGGGGGCCTTACGTGTGGTTTTGTTTGCTAATGTTGAACTGGCACAGGTAAATAATTCAGTAAAAAACCGTTGGCGGGTAATTGCGATCATCTTTGCGGTCACTTGGTTAAATCCGCATGTTTATTTAGATACCATTGTTGTTCTGGGTAGTATTGGTGGTCAGTTATCTTCAGAACTCAGACCTTGGTTTACTTTTGGGGCGGCAACTGCTTCTGTTAGTTGGTTTTTCTCTCTGTCATTACTAGCTGCATGGTTTTCCCCTGTGCTAAGTAAGCCGCTTTCTCAACGGATTATTAATGGGTTTATTTGTATCATAATGTGGTATATCGCATGGCAACTTGCTAAGCAGGGATTGCTAATTTCTGATTAAGCTGAACACTTCTTTGCATACAGTCTCTGTGTTAGTGTTTCATTTATCCCATGTATATTTCGGTTTTTCCGTGGGATGAACATTTTCTGTAACAGGTTTTCTTCGGAGGTTGTGTGAAATTGAAATCATTAGGGTTGGCCGCCATGTTAAGTGCCGGGGTGCCACTTGCTGCACAGGCTGCTGATTTACCCGGAGTCCCTCATGTTATTACTTCTGGTAATGCGGTAGTGAAAGCAGAACCGGATATAGCAACATTGATGATTAACGTCAATATTTCTGCTAAAGATGCTTCTGGGGCTAAAAAGCAGGTTGATGAGCTGGTTGCTAAATATTTTGATTTTCTGAAAAATCACGGTATTGAAAAGAAAGATATTGATGCAGCGAATTTGCGTACTCAGCCTGATTATGAGTACGATAATGTGTCTGGCAAATCGGTGCTGAAAGGCTATCGTGCGATCCGTTCAGTGGAGGTGAAGGTCCGTAAGTTAGATCAACTTAATGATCTGCTAGATGGTGCATTAAAAGCGGGTTTGAACGAAATCGTATCTGTTCAGTTTGGTGTGGACAATCCGCAAAAATATCGTGATGAAGCCCGCCAGAAAGCGATTGAGAATGCAATTGAACAAGCTGATGCACTGGCGAAAGGCTTTAGTAGCAAAGTTGGTTCGATATACAGTATCAATTACCGAGCACCAGAGGCGATTGATCACATGAAGTATCGCAATACTGATGTGATGATGTCGGGAGGTGCTGCTGCTGGAGTGGGTGAAACTTACCAGCAGGATAGCATCAATTTCAGTGATCAGGTTGATGTGGTTTTTGAGCTAAGACCTTAATTAATGTCATCTTGTCTTAACATCTGACGCCCAAGTTTCAACAGGGCGTCAGTCACTTTTTTCATGGTCCTGCTTTCCGGTGCAAAACGATGCCAATAGAGCATCCGGCGTTGACATAAACCCGGTGTCAGGTCGATCAGTTCACCATTTTTCAATTCTTGATCAATCTGTAAATGTGGGATCATACAACAAGTGGAACCCTGTTTTGCCAGTTGTACAAAGGCTTCAGATGAATTGACGATATGACATGGAACGCTGCCCGGTGACAACTCGAAGTTCTGTTGTAAAAATACCTGATGCATATCATCCAGATGGTCGAATGCAACCGCTGGGGCTTTTAGTAACGCTGAACGGGTAACCCCATTTGGGAAATAGCGGGTAGCAAATTCTGGTGAGGCGACAAACAGATAATCCAGTGCGCCTAGTTTATCAATCAGACAACTGGGTAAAGGTTGTGGTTGAATACTGACTGCGCCAACGACTTCACCTCTCCTTAACTGTTCTTGAGTCCGAGTTTCATCTTCAACTTGAATATTGAGTCGGATAGGTAAATCAGCGAGTACCGGGTGTAGAGCCGGTAATAGCCAGGTTGCTAAGCTGTCAGCGTTGACTGCTAATGAAAGCAGCAATGGGGTATCGGTCCCCTGTTCATCGCCTAGCCATTGTTCTTCCAACAACTCTACCTGATGTAATAGTGCCAGTAGTTTTTGTCCTTGTTCGGTGGGGCGCGGAGGAACGGTGCGCACTAATAGAGGCTGACCAAACAGATTTTCCAACTGTTTGATACGTTGAGAAACCGCGGATTGAGTGATACAGAGTTTCTGAGCAGCACGCTCGAAGCCGCGTTCTCGGATCACCGCATCCAGAGCTTGTAGTGTTCGGTAGTCAGGGCGTTTCATTATAGAAAGATTCTCCATTTATTTTTCTGAATATCACTATGCCATATTTTTCTGATGTATGAGGCAATTTGTCTGGTGGGCCGTAAAATCCTACCTTTCAGAAATTACGCATGTTATACCCAATTTGGATAAATTTTTGTTGGTTGGTCACCTTTGGGAAGGGGGTTCCATTTTTGAAGGTTGAGTGTGTTGACGTGGTTGAATAGGCGATATGCTCAGGAGAAAGCACTGGGTGAAGCTGTTTTTGATAGCTTGATGATGAATTTTTGATCTGGCTAAAGATTGTTTGCATGTTTCACTTAAGTGTAGTCTTTCAATAAAATTGTTAAACAATTGTCATTTTGGCTATTTAATAACAATGTAAGTAAGGTTGCTTTTTATGCTGTCACTGAAACATGTTGCACAATTAACATATAATACTTTGCAGTTATACATGGATCAGAGAGGAATAGATTTGGCGGTTGGTCCTATCTCTGACAGCGATGCAAACACGCTAACAAAAGCGTATGGTGAGCTTAACTGGGAATATTATATTACAGAGGTCGGTAATCGACATGATTGCTTCAGCTTATGTATAAAATTTGTCATATCAAGGGAAAATCTCCAAATTGAATCTGCTCCGGCTGGAGTCGCTTTATCCACATATGATTTGAACGATAAGAGTTTTAACATCCATGTATTGGAAAATTTTGTGAAGGATATAGAAAATCATCCGTTGCATAGAAAGATGCTTTTGTATACTCTGTATGCAACATTGATTTTCATGAATGTGGCTGATGGTGAAGACGTCAGGATTCATGAACCCGTTAAGGATAAAATAGCTTACTATCGTTCGTTTGGTTTTGAGCTAGAACGTTGTGGATATGTAATGTCATGTGATATTAAGACATTAACGGCAAAGTTGAAGCGTCGGTCTAAGGAGTTAGTTCTTTGACCTCTCGGCATTTATATGCATGTTATAGTATCCTGGTAGACCAAGTGGGATAGTTATTTTGTTCATTTAGATTTGTTGAAGGTGAAATCTTACTAAATTTGTTGCTATGGCCATAACAGAGAGATTTTGTCGGGAATTTTTTGTCCTGTATGACTAAATCAGTTCAGTAATGTGAAGTCGTTTTAGAGGTGTTGCTATGAGAACACAAAAAGAACCGATGTTCGATACCATTCAAACTTATAAAAAAGCTGGAGAGATCTTAGATTTTCTCATGAAAGTAGGTCCGGTTTTGGAAGATCATGCACAGGCACCAAGCCAAGAAAAGCAAGGTCGTCGTCGTAACAAAGAGGCTGCATAGACATCACTCTTTATTGTAGCCCGCTAGTATGGCGGGTTTTTCACATCATTCACTCTTAATTTTTCATGATTCATTTCACTCAACTTAATTGCGGTTTCTTTGTTGCTATCAAGGTTTATACTAGTCGACAGGCTTTCCTTGTAACTGATATAGGCAATGAATTGATATGACTCAGGACGAACTAAAAAAAGCAGTAGGTTGGGCAGCACTCGAATTTGTTACACCAGGAACAGTTGTGGGTGTGGGGACAGGTTCAACGGCTTCACACTTTATTGATGCCCTTGGTTCCATTAAAGATCAGATTGAAGGGGCAGTATCCAGCTCTGAGGCTTCTACTGAGAAGTTAAAAAGTTTGGGAATTCCTGTATTCGATTGTAATGAAGTGGATTCCCTTGATATCTACGTTGATGGTGCGGATGAAATCAATGGCAATATGCAGATGATTAAAGGCGGTGGTGCTGCATTGACGCGTGAAAAAATCATTGCTGCAATAGCAAAAAAATTCGTTTGTATTGTTGATGCCTCTAAAAAAGTTGATGTATTGGGTAAATTCCCTCTGCCGGTTGAAGTGATTCCAATGGCTCGGACTTATGTTGCTCGTGAGTTGGTTAAATTGGGAGGAGTACCAAAATATCGTCAGAATGTTGTGACTGATAACGGCAATGTGATTCTTGATGTGCATAATCTAGCCATACTCGATCCTGTTGAGTTAGAGAATAAAATTAATCGTATCTCAGGTGTGGTGACTGTGGGCCTATTTGCTAACCGTGGCGCGGATATTGTATTGATGGGAACACTTGATGGAGTGGAAACCATCACTCAATAATATTATTTACAGGGGCGGAGTTTTTCGCCCTTAAAAATTTTTTCACTTTTAAAATAGGTGGAGAATTTAGTGATATATTTCATATCTCTGATTGTTATTTAATCTAAATCCTAATTTTGTTCTTTTTCAGATCATTTTATTCCACATAATAACTACTTTATTAAGACTTATGTGACGGGAATAGCAATCGTTTATATTGCTGTGTTCGTTTTTTTTGTTATGTTGAGAGAATGAATCTTAAATGTAACGAAGCGTAACAATAGGCAGGATAAATGGTTAAGGTATCTCTGGAAAAAGATAAGATTAAATTTTTGCTATTAGAAGGTGTGCATCAGAGCACGGTAGAAAATCTACGAGCAGCCGGTTATAGCAATATCGAATATCATAAGGGAGCATTAGATTCCAAAGAGTTAAAAGAGGCAATTCGTGATACCCATTTTGTTGGTATCCGTTCCCGCACACAACTGACTGAAGACATTTTTCAGGCAGCTGAAAAATTGGTTGCTGTAGGCTGTTTTTGTATTGGTACCAATCAGGTTGATCTGAAAGCGGCTGCAAAACGTGGTATCCCTGTCTTTAATGCGCCATTTTCTAATACCCGTTCTGTTGCTGAAATGGTCCTTGGTGAGTTGTTGTTATTGCTGCGTCGTATCCCTTTGGCGAATGCGAAAGCTCATCGTGGAGTGTGGGATAAGCAGGCTAAAGGCTGCTATGAAGTCCGTGGTAAAAAACTGGGCATTATCGGTTACGGTCATATTGGCACTCAGCTTGGTATTCTGGCTGAAAATATTGGTATGGATGTCTACTTTTACGATATTGAAAACAAATTGCCGTTAGGTAACGCTCATCAGGTACGTCATTTGTCAGAATTACTAAATATGAGTGATGTGGTTAGTTTGCATGTACCAGAAACGCCATCAACTAAAAATATGATTGGTGCAACTGAACTGACTCTGATGAAACCGGGTTCTATCCTGATTAATGCTTCACGCGGGACGGTGGTGGATATCCCGGCATTATGTGATGCATTGGAAAGTGAACATCTGTCAGGGGCGGCTGTGGATGTGTTCCCTGTTGAACCGGCAACCAATAATGATCCATTTGAGTCACCGTTACGTAAATTTGATAACGTGTTGCTGACCCCACATATTGGTGGTTCTACCCAGGAAGCGCAGGAAAACATTGGTTATGAAGTCGGAGGAAAGTTAGCGAAATATTCTGATAATGGTTCTACCTTATCCGCAGTAAACTTCCCAGAAGTGTCTCTTCCTGTTCATGCTGATGATACCAACCGGTTTTTACATATTCATGAAAATCGTCCCGGTATATTGAACAGTATTAACCAAGTGTTTGCTGAACAGGATATCAATATTGCTGCTCAGTATCTGCGTACCAGTGGGGATATGGGTTATGTGGTTATTGATATTGTGACTGAAAATCCTGCTCAAGCTGAAATGGTATTTCAGAAACTGAAAGCATTGCCGGGTACTATCCGTTCTCGCCTGCTTTACTGATTATTTTGATATATCAAAAATGGGTGCTTTGTGTAAGGCGCCCATTTTTTACTGCCATTGCCAGATTTTTTCAGGTGTGATGATTTCGGGTAATGGGATATCCCATTCGGCTATGGGCAGTGTATCGACTAACTGACAGTTATGCGCCAGACCTATCGGATAGAAATTTTTTTGTCGCCATTGCCTCAATGTACGATCGTAAAAGCCACCACCCATGCCAAGCCGTTGCCCTGTGCGGTCAAAAGCAACCAGCGGGATCATCATGATATCCAGTTCTGATAATGGTAGAACCTGCTCAACATTCAGCGGTGGTTCTTCTATATTGAAGCGATTTCTGATGAGTGGGGTATCGGGTTGATAGTTTAAAAATAGCAGATGGTGATGACGGAAAGGATGCAATACCGGCAGATAGATCTGTTTATTTTGTTGCCAGAGTTGGTTAATCAGTGGACGGGTATCGAGTTCACCATCAAACGAAAGGAATAGTGCGATTTTGCTGGCTTGGTGAATTTTGGGGTGGTTGATTGCTCGCTTAGCAGCCCGTCTTGCAAAAAGAGATTGTTGTTCAGGGGTGAGTTCACGGCGTTGTTGGCGTATTTTCTTTCTAATGCTTTGTCTGAGTGGTAATAGGGACTCTGATTGCATAGAACCTGCCAGTGGATAGCAGCAGCGATTAAAATTGAGATTCTCCAAGATGTCGTTACAGGTAGTAACCCTTGAACCCTTGGTTCAAGGTGAACATAGTGTCGCAGCTTTAAGGCTTCTCGGCCAGACCGAGCATGCACACCAGACTACGGAGCACCACATTCTATAATGTATGAAATATCGGCTCAGGGGACTTTCCCCGTTCACGAACATCTCAGAGAAATTTATTCAGCGCTTGTTAAGCAACTTTATGAACCCTATTGTATGAAACTAAATACAGAAAGCAACTAATTCTCGAATGATTCACTCACTAATGCATGATTTATCAATAGAATTCATTTAGTTGGTGCAATTGTGCTCTCAGTGATGCGACCTTGTTCCACTAATGCTTGTTCTATAGTCTGCTGAAGCATCTTTATTTTCTGTTCCATATTATAGGCATAATCACGGGTTTTCACTTTTTCTTGTGCCAATTCGTGACAGATATTCAGTGCCACAATAAAAATCAGTTGTTCAGTATTGGTTACTCTGGTGCGCTCTTTTAAATCGTCTAAACGTTGCTCAAGTTCCACAGCCGCAGCCAGCAATGCTTCTTTTTGCTCTGATGGACAATTGACACGTAGTGACCGCCCAAAAATCTGGATATCTACCGGTTGTGCAGACATGACCCCTTCCTGACTTATTGCTGCGCCCTGGTTTTAATTCTGAATTATAGAATTGAAACCGGCGCCAATCATTATAACGCCATACCAACAGACAACTCACAATTAGCGAAGGTTGTTGTATGGTATAGCGACTCCCCTTGGTGGTAGCATAGCATGAACTTACACCGTCAACGATGACCAATACACATGTCTATACAGAATTCATTACCAGATTATCAATCTTTTGACGAAATATTGCATCAACAGTCAGTGGCACTGACGGCAGCGGAGATGCATGGGTTGATTAGCGGCCTGCTGTGCGGCGGTAATCGCGACAGTAGTTGGCAGGTCTTAGTTCATGACTTAGCTAATGATGGGCTAGCTTTTTCCCATCCATTAGCCCAACAATTGCGTGAATTACGTGAAATCACATTCGAATCATTGGATGACAGTAATTTTGCATTTGGTTTATTGCTGCCAGATGAGGAAGATAATGTATATGAACGAGCAGATGCATTAGCTGGATGGGTTAACCATTTTTTGCTGGGATTAGGTGTTGCTCAACCGAAGTTCGCGGATAAAAAAGAGATCAATGAGATTATTGGTGATTTGCGCAATATCGGTCTGCTTGGTTATGAAGAAGGTGATGATCAGGAAGAGTTGGCTCAGGCACTGGAAGAGGTCCTTGAATATGTGCGGGTGGCTGCGCAGCTTTGCTATATTGCCTTTACTGAACCTAAAACCGTTTTAATCGCAAAAAATGATAAACCAACATTGCATTAATTGGTGTTTATTGAGCGCAAAATATACCCTATGGATTTCAAGATGGATCGCGGCGGCAAGGGAGTGAATCCCCGGGAGCATAGGTAACGATGTGACTGGGGTGAGCGAGTGCCGCCAACAAAGAGGCAACTTGAAAGATAACGGGTATAATTAACTAAGTCGCAGGAGAGGGTATGATCAAACAAGAATATTTATCCCGCCGTCAGGCTTTACTGGCAAAAATGGCTCCGGCCAGCGCAGCGATTATTTTTTCTGCCCCGCCTGCGCCACGAAATTCAGATAATGAATATCCCTATCGTCAGCATAGCGATTTTCTTTATTTGACGGGGTTTAATGAACCGGAAGCGGTGCTGATATTAATTAAGAGTGATGATACGCATAATCATAGTGTTCTTTTTAATCGAGCGAGTGACTTGACTGCGGAAATTTGGTTTGGGCGTCGTCTTGGGCAAGAAGCAGCACCGGAAAAACTGGGTATTGATCGCGCTTTGCCTTTTGATGATATCAAAGAAGAGCTTTACCTGTTACTGAATGGTTTGGATGTGGTTTATCACGCCCGAGGCGAATTTGCCTACGCAGATGAAATTGTCTTCCATGCGCTGGATAAATTAAGAAAAGGCGGTCGCCGTAATCTTTCAGCGCCTTTATCGATAATTGATTGGCGCCCTTGGGTACATGAAATGCGGTTATTCAAATCTAAGGCAGAAATTGAGGCTATGCGCCGGGCGGGTAGAATCAGTGCTCAGGCCCATATGCGAGCGATGAAAATTTGCCGCCCAGGAATGTTTGAATATCAACTGGAAGCTGAAATTCATCACGAATTTACTCATCAAGGGACTCGCCATCCTGCTTACAACACGATTGTAGGGAGCGGTGAAAATAGCTGTATTCTGCACTACACCGAGAATGAAAGCAGGATGAAAGAAGGTGACTTGGTGTTGGTTGACGCAGGTTGTGAATATCTGGGGTATGCCGGAGATATCACCCGGACTTTCCCTGTCAATGGCAAGTTTACTCGTGCTCAGCGTGAAATTTACAATATCGTACTGAAAACATTAAATGTTTCATTGGAATTGTATAAGCCAGGCACCAGCATCAACAAAGTTACAGAACATGTCGTGCGGATTATGGTGGAAGAGCTGGTGAAACTAGGCATTATGCACGGCGAAATTGAACATTTAATCGAAACTAAAGCCTATCGTCAGTTCTTTATGCATGGCCTCGGTCACTGGTTAGGATTGGATGTACACGATGTCGGTGATTATGGTGTAGAACGCGATCGTATTCTGCAACCGGGAATGGTATTGACGGTTGAACCGGGGATTTATATTGCGCCGGATGCAGATGTGCCGTTGGAATATCGGGGTATCGGTATCCGTATTGAAGATGACATTTTGATCACTGAAACAGGTAATGAAAACCTGACAGCCAGTGTCGTTAAAGAAGCTGATGAGATTGAAGCTCTGATGGCGAAAGCAAAACAGGGTTAAGTTAAGAATGAACGTGATTATCGTTGGTGGAGGCATGACCGGCGCGACGCTTGCGCTGGCGATATCTTCCCTGAGTAAGGGGCAGATTCATGTGTCCCTGATTGAAGCAGCAGAGCCGGAGCAGAAACATCCCGGCTTTGATGCCAGAGCGATAGCGCTGGCTTACGGTACTTGTCAGCGTTTACAACAGATTGGCGTTTGGTCTGCTCTGGAAGATTATGTGATACCGATAACTCACGTTCATGTTAGTGATCGTGGTCATGCAGGGTTTGTGAACCTTTATGCAAAAGAATATAACATTTCCGCTCTAGGTCATGTTGTCGAATTGTATGATGCAGGGCAGGGTTTGTTCGGATTACTGAAAAATGCGCCTGGTGTAACGCTGTATTGTCCATCCAGGGTTATGGCTGTTGAAAGAACTCTGTCATCGGTAACTGTTACTCTGGACAGCGGAGAACGACTGCAAGGTGAATTGCTGGTAGCGGCTGATGGCAGCCATTCTGCCATTGGTCACACCTGTAATATTCAGTGGCAACGGCACGCTTATGAACAGGTTGCCGTGATTACAAATGTACTGACTTCAGAGCATCCGCGAGGCAGTGCATTTGAGCGTTTCACGGAATATGGTCCACTGGCTTTGCTACCAATGTCTGAGGGGCGGAGCTCGCTGGTATGGTGCCATCAGTTGGCGCGGAGAAAGGAGATAGCGGGTTGGAGTGATGCGCAATTTCTTAGGCAGTTACAGCGAGCATTTGGCTGGAGATTGGGGAAAATATTGGAAACCGGCCAGCGTCATAGCTATCCATTGACACTATCTACTGCAAATCAACAAATTAGCCACCGATTGGCGCTGGTGGGAAATGCCGCGCAAACATTACATCCAATTGCCGGTCAGGGTTTTAATCTTGGAATGCGAGATGTTATGACACTGGCGCAGATTGTTTCTGAGGCTTTTGCTGCTGGTCAGGATATTGGTACTTATCAGGTTTTGGCTAATTATCAACAGCAACGGATTTTAGATCGGGAAAACACCATCGATATTACCGATGGATTGATACGAATATTTGCCAATCGTTATTTCCCATTACAAATCGGGCGTAACTTGGGCTTGATGATAATGGAAAAATTCTCTCCTGTGCGGGATATGCTGGCCCGTCAGACTCTGGGTTGGGTCGCCCAAAGATAACCGCAGATAAAGCAGACAAAATAAGAGGACGTTATATTATGCAATCATTTGATGTGGTTATCGCTGGTGGCGGCATGGTTGGTTTGGCGCTTGCCTGTGGTTTACAAGGCAGTGGTTTGCGGGTGGCTGTGGTGGAGAGCTATCCGCCTACTCACCCCGTTATTGCTGGAGAAGAGTATGCTTTGCGGGTTTCTGCGATTAATGCGGCCAGTGAGCGCCTGTTACAGCATCTTGGTGTGTGGCAACAGATTCTGGATATGCGCACTAGTCCTTATCAAGAAATGGAGGTTTGGGAGCGGGATAGCTTTGGCCGTATTCAGTTCAGCGCGGCTGAATACGGGATGGAATATCTTGGTCATATCATTGAAAACTGGGTTATCCGTGAAACATTATGGAAAAAAGCAGACAGCTTATCTGACGTGACTATTTTGGCGCCTGCGGCTTTGCAACAGGTTGCCTGGGGTGAAAATGAAGCTTTTATGACTTTATCCGATGGTCGCATGTTAACGGCTCGTTTAGTTGTTGGTGCTGATGGCGCTCACTCATGGTTGCGTCAGCATGCTGATATCCCTCTCACATTCTGGGATTATGAACATCATGCGTTGGTAGCCACTATTCGCACCGAAGAGCCGCACGGCCGGGTTGCCCGTCAGGTCTTTTATGGTGATGGTATTTTGGCGTTTTTACCCCTTGCCGATCCCCATTTGTGTTCTATCGTCTGGTCACTACCGGGTGAAGTTGCTGAACAGTATAAACAATTTGATCATAAGCGTTTCAACCAGCAATTGGCGGTAGATTTTGATCTGCGCCTTGGTCAATGTGAACTGATGAGTGAACGTCTGACAATTCCACTGACCGGTCGTTATGCCCGTAATTTTGCGGCTCATCGTCTGGCCTTGTTGGGAGATGCCGCTCATACCATTCACCCATTGGCTGGCCAGGGAGTGAATTTGGGCTTTATGGATGTCGCTGAGCTGATAGGTGAATTGCGTCGTTTGCATGGTCAGGGAAAAGATATTGGTCAGTACTTTTATTTACGTCGCTATGAGCGCCGACGTAAACATGGTGCTGCTGTGATGCTGGCCGGGATGCAAGGTTTTCGTCAATTATTTGATGGCAATAATCCGGCGAAAAAACTTTTGCGGGATGTCGGGTTGTCTCTGGCAGATAATTTACCGGGAATTAAACCTAAATTACTTCGTCAGGCAATGGGATTGAATGACTTACCGGACTGGCTCTCTTCTAAATCCTATTCGGCTGAAAAAATCTAATTTAGCCTCTGCTTATCGATAACTTTTTCTCATACCTTGCTGAAATATGAATAGGTGATTTTATTCATATTTCAGTTGGTTTGTAACAGAAAATGAGTGTTTTCTAAAGTTAATTGTTAATTTTGAGTATTATGACTCATTTTAATAGTTGAAAATTCTGCATACTTATAACTCGTTTTTTGATGTCACTGGATTGAACCCTATTTTTACTTATGGTTCATTTGGGTTTTCAGTGATAACTTTCATTTTAAGATATCGTTTGCGTCGCGTTTTTTAGCCGCTTTTTGTTCATGATTCACAGTATCTGTCGGTTAATACGCGGTATGTTTTCATGTAGGAAATGAAAAGAGGGAAATAATGGCAAAACAAACTCCATTGTATGACCAGCATCTGGCTTGTGGTGCACGTATGGTAGATTTTCATGGCTGGATGATGCCTTTGCATTATGGTTCACAAATGGATGAACATCATATTGTCCGCACTCATGCCGGTATGTTTGATGTTTCCCACATGACGATTGTGGATCTGCATGGTACTGGTTGCCGTGATTTCCTGCGTTATTTGTTGGCAAATGACATTGCTAAACTGACAGAAAAGGGTAAAGCCTTATACACCGGGATGCTTAATGCTTCTGGTGGTGTAATTGATGACCTGATTGTTTATTACCTTAGCAATGATTTTTATCGGTTGGTGGTCAATTCTGCGACTCGTGAGAAAGATCTGGCTTGGATTGATGAACATGTAGCCAGTTACCCGGTTGATATTCAGGTTCGTGATGATCTGGCATTAATTGCGGTTCAGGGGCCTGAAGCTCAGGCAAAAGTACAGTCTCTATTGAATGATGAACAGAAACAGACTATTGCTGGAATTAAACCTTTCTTTGGTGTCCAGGCGGGGGATCTGTTTATCGCAACAACGGGTTATACCGGTGAGGCGGGTTATGAAGTGGCATTACCAAAAGCGCAAGCAGCGGATTTCTGGCAAAAATTACTGAGTGTCGGCGTTAAGCCCGCGGGATTAGGTGCGCGTGATACGTTGCGACTTGAAGCCGGTATGAACCTCTATGGACAGGAAATGGATGAAACCATTTCTCCCCTTGCGGCTAACATGGGCTGGACAATCGCTTGGAAACCCGAAGATCGCCAGTTTATCGGCCGTGAAGCGCTAGAAAAACAGCGTGAAAAGGGCACTGAGCAATTGGTTGGCTTGGTGATGAGAGAAAAGGGTGTGTTACGCGGTGGCTTAGCGGTTAGTTTTACTGATGAGATGGGCGCCTTACATTCTGGCGTTATTACCAGTGGTACGTTCTCTCCAACATTAGGATTCAGCATTGCCCTTGCCCGTGTGCCACAGGGGATTGGTGAACAGGCGGTTGTCCAAATCCGCAATCGTGAAATGCCGGTTCAGGTAGTCAAACCTAGCTTTGTACGGGCGGGTAAACCTCTCGTATAGTCATTTTTATCGAATAATAACTTGATGAGTAAATAGCAATTTATCCCGGTAGGCATGATTGGTGCAGAAGCGCAAAATAGCTTGATAGGGGTAAATTCTAGGATTGAAGGAGATAATGGTAATGAGTAATGTACCCGCAGAGTTAAGATATGCTGAATCACATGAGTGGGTTCGTGCAGAAGGTAATGGTGAATACACGGTAGGTATTACCGAGCATGCACAGGAGCTGCTCGGCGATATGGTCTTTGTTGATTTGCCAGAAGTAGGTAATGAAATCAATCTTGGCGATGATTGCGCGGTTGTTGAATCAGTAAAAGCGGCTTCTGATATCTATGCGCCACTGAGTGGTGAAATTATTGCCGTTAATGAAGCGCTAAATGACGCGCCTGAATTGGTTAACAGTGAGCCTTATAATGAAGGCTGGCTGTTCCGTATTAAAGCCTCTGATGAAAGTGAACTTTCGAGTTTGCTGAATGCCGAAGGATATCAGGCACTTCTGGACGAAGAAGAATAATATGCTTACCGCCGCCCTGTCTCACATGATGAACAGGGCGTTTTTATTTGTATGCCATTTCTGGCCAGCTTCAGGAATTAGTAACAAATGACCCAGACATTAAGCCAACTTGAGAACCAGGGTGAGTTTATCCGCCGTCATATAGGCTCTTCCGCCGAACAGCAAAAAGAGATGCTGGCGACAGTGGGGGCAAATTCCCTTAATGATTTAACACAGAAAATTGTTCCCCGTGATATCGCGTTACCAGAGCCACCCGATGTTGGCGGTGGTGCAACTGAACAGCAAGCACTAGCTGAACTGAAAGCGATTGCCAGCCAAAATAAACGTTACCAATCCTATATTGGTATGGGATATGTGCCTGCTGTACTTCCGCCGGTTATTTTGCGTAATTTATTAGAAAATCCTGGCTGGTATACCGCTTATACACCTTATCAACCGGAAGTTTCTCAAGGTCGCCTTGAATCACTGTTGAATTTCCAACAAGTGACGATCGATTTGACGGGTTTGGATATTGCTTCTGCTTCTTTGCTGGATGAAGCTACCGCGGCGGCTGAAGCAATGGCAATGGCAAAACGTACTAGCAAACTGAAAAATGCTGACCGTTTCTTTGTTGCTGATGATATCCATCCTCAAACATTAGACGTTGTTCGTACCCGTGCGGAAACCTTTGGCTTTGATGTGATTGTAGATAAAGCAGAAAAAGTCTTGGAGCTGGACGGTGTATTTGGTGTGTTGTTACAACAGGTTGGCACGACAGGTGAAGTTCATGATTATGCTGATCTGATTACACAACTGAAACAGCGCAAAATCATTGTCAGTGTTGCCGCTGACTTGATGGCGTTGGTGCTGTTAACTGCGCCGGGTAAACAAGGAGCTGACATTGTGTTTGGTTCTGCCCAGCGCTTTGGGGTACCGATGGGTTATGGCGGTCCCCACGCAGCATTTTTTGCCAGCCGTGATGAATTCAAACGTTCTATGCCGGGACGTATTATCGGCGTTTCCCTTGATGCGGCAGGTAATACGGCACTGCGCATGGCAATGCAGACCCGTGAGCAGCATATCCGTCGTGAGAAAGCGAATTCCAACATCTGTACTGCTCAGGTGTTGTTGGCAAATATCGCGGCGATGTATGCGGTATATCATGGTTCGAAGGGGCTGAAACGCATTGCGAGCCGTATTCATCGTCTGACTGACATTCTGGCGGTTGGGTTACAGAAAGCGGGATTTACTCTACGTTACAAAACTTGGTTTGATACTCTGACTGTTGAAGTTGCTGATAAAGCAGCAGTATTAGCCTGGGCAGAGAAAGCTGAAATCAATTTGCGTACCGATATTTATGGCGCAGTGGGTATCACATTGAGTGAGGCTACTGGTCGTGATGATCTGGTCAAATTATTCTCTGTGCTGACAGGCACGGATGACAAGCTAGATGTTGAAGCACTGGATAAAGAGCTGATGACGGAAAGTCTCTCCATTCCTGCATCAATGTTGCGCAGTGATGAAATCCTTCTGCATGCAAATTTCAACCGTTATCACAGCGAAACGGATATGATGCGCTATATGCATCGTCTTGAGCGCCGAGATTTGGCACTGAATCAGGCAATGATCCCATTGGGTTCTTGCACTATGAAACTTAATGCTGCGGCAGAAATGTTACCGATCTCTTGGCCTGAATTTAATGAACTACACCCATTCTGTCCGCCAGAGCAAGCACAGGGTTATCAGCAAATGATCAGCCAATTATCTCACTGGCTGGTGCAACTGACAGGTTATGATGCCGTTTGTATGCAACCAAACTCCGGTGCGCAGGGTGAATATGCGGGTCTGCTTGCTATTCGCCGTTACCACGAAAGTCGTGGAGAAGGGCATCGTCATATCTGTTTAATCCCAAGTTCTGCTCATGGTACTAACCCAGCTTCTGCTCATATGGCGGGTATGACGGTTGTGGTGGTGAGTTGCGATAAAGAGGGCAACATTGATCTGGCAGATCTGCGTGAAAAAGCGGAAGAATCAGGTGGTGAGCTTTCCTGCATCATGGTGACTTACCCATCAACCCACGGCGTATATGAAGAAACTATCCGTCAGGTGTGTGAAATCATTCATCAGTATGGTGGTCAGGTTTACCTTGATGGTGCAAATATGAACGCGCAGGTTGGCATCACCGCGCCGGGTTTTATTGGCGCTGATGTTTCACACCTCAACCTTCACAAAACATTCTGTATTCCACATGGCGGTGGTGGCCCGGGAATGGGGCCAATTGGCGTAAAAGCCCATTTGGCGCCATTCTTACCGGGGCACTCGGTAGTTCAAATGGATGCCATTACTGAACAGAGAGCCGTCTCAGCGGCACCATTTGGTAGCGCTTCTATTCTGCCGATTAGCTGGATGTATATCCGTATGATGGGCTCGCAAGGGCTGAAACAGGCAAGCCAGACGGCGATTTTGAATGCTAACTATATTGCTGCCCGCCTAAAGAATGATTATGACGTGTTGTATACGGGTCATAACGGTTATGTGGCGCATGAGTGTATTCTGGATATTAGACCGTTGAAAGAAGCATTTGGTATCAGCGAGATGGATATTGCCAAACGCTTGATTGACTATGGTTTCCATGCACCAACTATGTCATTCCCGGTTGCTGGCACGCTAATGGTGGAGCCTACAGAATCAGAAAGTAAAGTAGAAATTGACCGCTTTGTGGATGCTATGCTGGCAATTCGTGCTGAAATTGGCAAAGTGGCGCAAGGTGAGTGGTCATTAGAAGATAACCCATTGGTCAATGCGCCTCACGTACAAGCTGAACTGGTTTCTGACTGGAGCCATAGTTACAGCCGTGAAACCGCGGTTTTCCCAACCTTAGAAACCAAAGCCAATAAATATTGGCCTGCGGTTAAACGTCTCGATGATGTTTACGGTGATCGTAATTTGCACTGCTCTTGTGCACCTGTCAGTGATTACCAATAATTACTAATATAATAGTCAACACCAGTATAATAACTGGTGTTGCTATTATTTATATTTATTGGCGAAGTCGGTTTAAATATAAAATTATTTTATATATTTAATGCCTTTTCCTTCCAAATTTTACATTCTATTTCTAATCTAACAGTACCTTTCATTATTGCTATTATTATTTAATAAATTGTTTTTATTGATATTTTATTTAAATAAGTTTTTATGGGTAATGATATTTCATTAATAAAAAATTGAAACTATTATTAATATAATACTTTATTATTATTGTATATTTAAAAATTTCATGAATTAAGTTTTCCTATAAGTGTCTCTTCTGTTGAAGAAGGGAAACACGGCGAGTAGTACGAGATTGATTCTTTTCCTTTTATACCCGTCATCTTTCAAGTTGCCTCTTTGTTGGCTGCACTCACTCACCCCGGTCACATCGTTATCTATGCTCCCGGGGATTCGCTCCCTTGCCGCCGCGATGCATCTTGAAATCTATAGGGTATATACCCCGCGCCATTTAATATCTCCAGCCTTATCGCGATTTCCTAGCATTTAATATAACAGATTCCCCATTATCAGGATTAAAAAATTGAATGATGATCACATTTTGCGCTACCTATTCAGACGGTCAATTAATTGCAAATTAGAATAGTTTAATGTTGTCACTATTAAATCATCAATATTCTCTGTGGGAAGATGACCATTTTATCACCAAAGCCAGACTGAGGATAACGTGATCGCTTATTAGTCAGCATTACTGACTTTGTCACACTTAAATTAGGAAAAGGGACAGTACGATGGATAAACGCTACAACTCAATGGCCAAGGTTACGAGTTATCTTTTAATTTACCTGACGGCAATCCAGCCATTGCACCCGGCTATGGCTGTCGGCATAACACCGGATAACAACCGTACACAGGTACAAAATCAGGGCAATGTGCCGGTGGTGAATATCGCCACGCCGAATGACGCAGGGGTATCTCACAATACCTATCAAGAGTTCAATGTTGCCACTCAGGGGGCCGTACTCAATAACGCGACACAGGCGGCTCAATCACAACTGGCAGGACAACTTAACGCGAACCCTAACCTGCATGGAAAAGCGGCGGCACTGATTATTAACGAAGTCACTGGCAGCGG
This sequence comes from Photorhabdus sp. RM71S, assembly GCF_042879355.1. Classification (NCBI taxonomy): domain Bacteria; kingdom Pseudomonadati; phylum Pseudomonadota; class Gammaproteobacteria; order Enterobacterales; family Morganellaceae; genus Photorhabdus; species Photorhabdus sp. RM71S. The sequence continues at coordinate 53,646 of NZ_JBHFKV010000029.1, forward strand.
CCGCTCTGACCTGCAAGGCCAGTTGGAAATTGCTGGCAATAAAGCCAATGTGATGATTGCCAACCCTAACGGCATTACCTGTGATGGCTGTGGTTTTATTAATACCGCTAACGCAACTTTGACCACCGGTAAACCTCAATTTGATAAACAGGGTGCACTGGAAGCACTGGAAGTGAAAAAAGGCCAGATTACCATTGGTGGCAAAGGGCTGGACGGCAAGGCGACGGATTATGTCGATATCATCAGCCGCGCAACGGAATTGAATGGAAAAATTCAGGCTAACACCCTGTCGATGACTCAGGGGGCTAACCGTATCAGCTTGAAAGACGGCACGGTTAAACCTATCGCAGGAGAAGGGGCAAAACCGCAATTAGCGGTTGATACCAAAGCCTTAGGCGGTATGTATGCCAATAAAATCCGACTGGTAGCGACTGAAGAGGGGGTTGGGGTTAATCTCACCAACTTAACCACAACCCAAGATGCTATCAGTTTAACTGCTGAGGGTAAAATTATCCTGGGGGAGGTTCAGGCCAGGACGGACATTAATATCAACAGCAAAACCATTGAAACGGCGGCACAAAGCCATGTGCAAGCGGGTCAACATCTGAAATTAACCACCGAAACATTGCGGAATCAAGGCCAAATCCGTGCGGGTGGTGATGTCACCATTAAAGCGACTAAACTTGATAACGTAAACCCGACCAGACGAAGTCACCCGATTATTACCGCGAATAAAAATAACAACATTACCGCTAACGAGATAAATAATGTTGGAGAGTTAAGTGCGGTACAAAATCTCACCCTGACAGGCAAAAATTTTTCAACGCAGGCGATAAAAGACAGTCAGGAGAATATCATCGGTAAACTGAGTGCTGGCGGGGATCTGACGGCTGTCTTTAAAGATGGATTTAGTTTTAATTTTGATAAAGAACATTTTAAAGAGGGAAAGAAACCCACTGATCTGGCTTTAATCACCGGGAAAAACATTTCTCTCACTGCCAGAGATTTAGCGAATCGTGCGTCAATGATGGCAGAACAAAACCTAACCGTTGACGCAGAAACAATCTATTTAGGCCAGGGGAATTTAAAAGCCGGGAACCATGTCATGCTGGAGGGAAGGTCACATCTTGATGTGAATGGCTATGATATCTCCGGTCGTGATGTCACCTTGCTAGCTAGCCGGGGGCCTCTTTCTGTTGTCTCTGGAGACGACTATACCCCGGAAGGAATAAGCGCATTAACCACGCTTTCTGCTGATAACATATTACGCATTATCGCCGATGGTCCTATTAATATCGTCGATACCCTGATTAACCGGGCGAAAAATATCTTTTTGGCAACCAATGATAAGCTTGAGATTTATGTATCTGCTGATTTAACTGATGAGCAGAGCCCATTAAATGACGACGCTAAACAAGAGTTAATTAATCAGCGTCTGCGCCAGCTCAGTCAATTGCAAGCGGATGAAAATATTGAGATCCATGCAGGAAAGATTGTCGATCTAAGAAGCATTTCCTTGACGGCAGGGAAGGATATCACTCTGACCAGTGGCGGTACGCTTGATATTAGTAAAATAACAGCAGAGGACCCCTATGAATATGAAAATGAACATGGAGATAGTTATGAAAAACATTACGAATATGAAAATGCCAGTAACGAGGAAGACGAACAATCTTACCCACAATTTCAATTCCCAATAGCGAAAAGTGTCATTACTGCCGGCAATAATTTAACCCTGAATGCTGGCGGTGACATTATTGACACTGAGGCGACGTTGTCGGCAAAAGGGACAACGACAGTTGCCAAGAACAATGCAGAATTGCACTCACCTGAAGGAAAGTATAATTCAGTTGAAGGAAAGTATACGCCGGTAACTTCTGCGCTGATTGAAAGTGCGTTAAGGCATAGTCCTGAACTGACAATGAACTTCTCCGAAATAGAAGGAGAAGTACCGGGGATTAAACTTGCGGATAAGCAAACCCGGATCACCTCGAAAAACAATCGCCCTATTATTCATATTGCGGCACCTAACGCCCGTGGTGTTTCACATAACCATTATCAGACGTTTAATGTTGGGACATCAGGACTGGTATTGAATAACGCGACCCATGATACGCAGTCTCTACTGGCGGGGCAAATTGGCGCGAATCTGAACTTCAACGGTCAATCGGCTGAACTGATTATTAATGAAGTGATAGGGACTTTTGCCTCAAATCTGCAAGGTCTGTTGGAAGTGGTAGGGCAAAAAGCCCCTGTCTTCATTGTCAACCCGAATGGCGTAACCTGTAATGGTTGCGGCTTTATCAATGTCCCAGCTGTCACATTATCGACAGGTAAACCGGTGTTTGATAAAGACGGGGCATTAGAAGCCTTAGCCGTGAAAAAAGGCGTCATCATCTTGGGTGAAAAAGGGCTGGATGCGACGGCACAGGATAATGTCGATATTATCAGCCGGACCACTAAGCTTAACGGTAGACTACAGGCGAAAAACCTGACATTGACACAAGGCCCCAACCAGATTGATTTAAAACGCGGGACGATTGTTCCGATTACAGGGGAAGGTTATACCCCCTGGGAAGCGATTGATACCGGGTCATTGGGGGGAATGTATGCCAATAAAATTCGTCTGGTGAGTACCGAGCCGGGTAAGGTTGTCAATCTCACCAACCTGACGGCAACGCAAGGCGACATCAATTTGACCGCCGACGGTAAGGTTATTCTGGGGGATGTGCAGGCCAAAACGGACATCAACATGAGCGGTAAAGGCATTGAAATGGCGAAACAGAGCCATATGCAAGCCGGTCAACATCTGATATTGACAACCGATACATTGCAGAATCAGGGACGAATTCGTGCCGCCGGCGATGTCGCCATTAAAGCGAAAGCATTGTCTTTAAATGGGGGAAATGTCAACGCCGGGAACCATATCCTGCTACAGGGCGAGAACAGTTTTACGATGCGTGGCACGGATATCTCAGGTCTTAACATTACCTTGATTTCCAACGGTTATAGTACTGCTGTTTTACCTGGCGGCAGTGACACGCAGAAAGGCACACGGGCATTATCCCTTATTTCTGCGGTTAATACGTTGCGTATTCTGTCTGAACGCGGAATATCTCTTTCAGATACGCTAATTAACCGGGCAAAAAATATCTTTGTGGCGAGTAATGAGTGGATTGGTATTAATCAGCATTTGGCTGCGGATGAGAATATTGATCTTCACGCTGGTGGCGGGATAAATTTGGGTGGCATTTCCCTGACCGCTGGGAAAGATATTAGCCTGACAAGTGGTAACTCGCTTTATGTTGGTAACGTCACCGCCGGCAACAATTTAACCTTGATTGCTGGTGGTAATATGACGGAGACGACATTATCGGCAGAAGGGGCGACCGCGGTTGCCAAAAATAGCACGGCGTTGCACTTAGCTGACGGGAAATATACCCCGGTGACTGCTGGGTTGATTGACCTCGCATTAGGCAATGCCCCCCAGTTGGCAATCAATATCCCAGAAATAGCCGGTGGAATACCCGGGATTCAACTTGCGGATAAACGAGCGCGAATTGCCGTGAGAAATAACCTGCCTATTATCCATATTGCGGCCCCTAATTCCCGCGGGGTTTCACATAACCGTTATCGGGAGTTTAATGTTGGGGCTTCGGGGCTGGTGTTAAATAACGCTACCGATGCTACCCAGTCCGTATTGGCGGGACAAATTGGGGAAAACCCTCATTTTAACGGTAAATCGGCTGAGTTGATTATTAATGAAGTGGTGGGGACTTTAGCCTCAGATCTACAGGGCCTGTTGGAAGTGGTGGGGCAAAGAGCTTCGGTCTTCATCGCTAACCCGAACGGCATAACCTGTCATGGCTGTGGCTTTATCAATACCCCGGCGGTCACCTTATCGACTGGGAAACCGGTGTTTGATAAAGAGGGAGCATTAGCGGCTTTAGAAGTGAAAAAAGGCGCCATAACCTTTGATGAAAAAGGACTGGATGCGACGGCGCAGGATGATGTCGATATCATCAGCCGGACTACTAATCTTAACGGTAGACTACAGGCGAAAAACCTGACATTGACACAAGGCTCCAACCAGATTGATTTCAAACGCGGGACCCTTGTCCCCATTGCCGGGGAAGGTTATACCCCCTGGAGAGCGATTGATACCGGGTCATTGGGGGGAATGTATGCCAATAAAATCCGTCTGGTGAGTACCGAGCCGGGCAAGGCTGTCAATCTGACTAACTTGACCGCAACGCAAGGCGACATCCGTTTGACCGCTGATGGCGAGATAACGCTGGGAAATATACAGGCCAAAACGGATATCACCGTAAGCAGTAAAGGCATTAAAACGGCGGAACAGAGTCAGATTCAGGCAGGGAAAGATATTACGCTTGCCGCGAACACATTGGACAACCAGGGTAAGGTTATCTCCGAAGGGGATATGCGGTTGTTTATTGACCGTTTAAACAATCAAAATAAGGGGCTGATTCAGGCAAATAATCATCTCTGGCTGCAAAAAGACGCGAGCGGTAATTTAAGCACTGAAATTAACAACACGTCAGCGACACTGAAAACCAATCATGGCGATATCGTTATTCGTACAAAAGCATTCAGTCATGACAGTCATGCTAACCTTGTTTCAGGGGCGAATGCTTATATCAATGCGACCAGACTGGATAACAGCCAAAGTCAGTTTCAGGCGCAGAAAAATCTCATCTTAACCGGTCATGACTTTAATAACGGGATGGACGGTAAACTCTCAGCCGGTCTTAATGTGGTGGCTGATTTTATTGATAAATTCAACGGAACTGCGTTCATATCGGCGAAAAATATTCTGCTGCATGCTGGTGAAATTATTAACATAGGGCACCTCAACGCGGGCAATGATCTGTCCGTCATCGCCGAGCGTCGAATGTATGCCGGCCAGAGTACACTGGAGGCAAAGAGAAATCTGACCTTGATTGCGGGTAAAGATATTGATGCCTTTCAAGTCGAGTTGAAGGGAGAAAATGTTGAACTGCTTACGCGTGAAGGCGACATCCAGATGTGGGGGGACGGTTCTCGTATTTCGGCCAGCAACAATTTGCGGATGTTCGCGAGTAACAAACTGGATCTCTATGGTCTTTTATTCGATAAATCAAACACGATAACGTTAAATGCGGGTCATGAAATTGATGCCAGCCAGGTTAAATTGGCCGCACAGAAAAATCTGACACTCAGTGCGGGCAAAGATATCACCGCCCGTCAAACTGAGCTGAAAGGGGAAAATATTGAGCTTCTCGCGCGTGAAGGTGACATTAGGGGGCCGATGAGCGGGGAGGATTCTTCTCGTATTTCGGCCAGCAACAATTTGCGGATGTTCGCGAGTAACAAACTGAATCTCCAGGGTATTTTATTCGATAAAGCAAACAATATAACGTTAAATGCGGGTCATGAAATTGATGCTGACCGGGTTAAATTGGAGGCAAATAACAACCTGACATTAATTGCGGGCAAAGATATCACCGCCCGTCAGGCCGAGTTAAAGGGGAAAAATGTAGAGCTGCTGGTGCGTGAAGGCGACATCCAAATGGGATGGAATAGGTCTGATGCATCATTACCCTCAATTTCGGCCGATAATCATTTGCGGATTTCAGCGGGCAACGATCTGGATCTCTCCGGTATTCAGTTAGACAAATCACGCCATCTGACATTAAGCGCGGGTCGTAACCTGAATGCTAGTCGAAGTCAATTGAACGCTGCGGGCAATATTAATCTGTTTTCTGGGAATGATTTAATGTTGCGGAGAGATAGTATCAATGCCGGGCAACAAGTCATGCTCAGCGCGGGCCACGATATTGATATCTCTCGCCCCAATACGCCGGAGGCATCAGAGCGCCGGTTTGATTTATCTCAATCAGGCACGCAAATTACCGCCGGTGATCACCTGCAACTCAGCGCGGGGGGCGATATCGCGGGTATCGCGAGATTAACATCGACTAAAGGAAATATCTCGGTTAACGCCGGCCGGGATTTAGCAAGACCCGCCGTAAACCCTCTTTACGGCGGGGAGCAGTCACGGGGATTAGACCACACAATGGGCTGGGGAAAATTAGTGGAGGGAAAAGGCGTTGTCGACCCGATAAAATCGTCGCTTCCCTTATTGAGTAACAATAACTGGAGTCAGGTGGCCCAGCGTGTCGCGGCGCAATCCGTCGTGAGCTCAACCATAGGCACCGCTATTAACGGCGGCAGTTTTACGGATAATCTGCAAGCGGCGTTATTGAGCAATGTGGGTAACCAGATTAACGCCGAGGGAGCCGGATTGATTGGTGATAAGGGTCAGATTCTGGGTGTCCCGGGTAAAGCGATTAGCCATGCCGCGGTATCTGCTCTGGCTGCCGAAATCGCTGGCGGGGATGCCAAAGGGGCAGCGGTGGGCGCGCTGGCGGCTGAATTAGCCGCCATCACCATGGAAAGCCGGCTATTTGAACCGGCGTATAAAAATGAAACAGAACGGCAAATTCATAAACTTCAGGAAGCGCTGACGGGTAATGAAGTGAAGGCCCAGACAGCCAAATTTATCGGAGCGTTATCAGGTGCCCTGATTAGTCATACCCCGGAAGGCGCTTACAGTGCGGCAAACAGCGCGGAGCTTGTCTATCGTAATAACATGACTGAGCACATGTTGTATCAGTTATCGGCAGATAATCAAAAAGATATCTTGGCGGCGGAAAAAGGGGATAAAGCGGCGGAAGAGCGTGTCATTGCGCGACGGAATGCCGCGATTGCCGTCACTGCCGTGGCGGCAGGCGGCTATGCGCTGGTTTATGGCGGACATATACTGATTGCGGGTTCGGCTGAAATGGCAACGGCAGGGCGTATTGCGCTGGAAGGCTGTAAAGCCAATCCGGCGCTGTGCCTGAATAACGTGGGGATTTTTGTTGCGGATGCGGTTGCGCCGGAAGCGGCGGTGGGCACAGGTGTTTTGGCGGCGGGAGCCGTAAAAGTATTAGGTAATAGCAAAGAAGGGGCGAAGGATCTGGCAGAAGGATTGAGTCATGCCTCAGAACCGCTGTTAAGAAATGCTAAACCTGATACCCATGCCGTAGCTAGCTTGATTGAAAATGAGAAGTTGTATGCTGGAAAGGGGACGACACAAGCTGGAAAAGATGCAGGTTCATTAACAGGATACCCAGCCAAAATATCTCCTAATGCTTCTACAGAACAAATACGTTCATTAACAAGGGAAAATGAGAGTGCCAAGATATTGGCTCAAAATGGCTATCATGTCGAACAAAATCCGAAAGTTATAGGAGATAAAAAACCCGATTATAAAGTAAACGGGGAAGTTTTCGATAATTATGCCCCTAGCTCTAGCAGTGTTAGGAATATTTGGAGTGAAGTAAAAGGTAAAGTCGATGAAGGACAAACTAAAAATGTTGTCATCAATATATCAGATACTAAAGTGACTTTAAATGATTTGAAAAATCAATTCAGTAAATACCCAATTAATGGTCTTGATAAAGTCATAGTAATAGATAAACTTGGCAAACCAATTAAACTGAAATGAGGACGAAATGGCTATTAATTTAGTATGTTATACAACTATAGGACCCTCAATCTTACAAAATAAGGTAAATGAGTTTGTTTCTAAATATTCAAGTTTATTCCCTAGCGAGTATATTGTATATCCAGTTAGAGAACCAGATGAGATCCAAAAAGAGATTTCAAATGAAAACAATTTAGATCCTTTATCTATATTTAGGATTGCGATGAATAATAAAGAATCAAAAATATCTATAACAGATATGGCTAATTTATTAAAAAAAGAGTTAGGTGCTTCAAATATTATTGTTCTTTTTGAAGGTGAAATTTTAATTTAAATATTGTCCCCCGATCACCCGTGAACTCCTCCCCCGAATGTTAGACAAATATATAACATTCGGGAGGCAGTTCATCCAATCGGGGCTATCTTCTTCTATTTTTATGACAGCTGATTTGTCAACATAAAAACCGAGTTGTTCCAGTCAGAGCCCTTCAACGGTGAGTTGAGGTCTGGGCACTGATTAGCCATACCCCGGAAGGCGCTTACAGTGCGGCAAACAGCGCGGAGCTTGTCTATCGTAACAACATGACTGAGCACATGTTGTATCAGTTATCGGCAGATAATCAAAAAGATATCTTGGCGGCGGAAAAAGGGGATAAAGTGGCGGAAGAGCGCATAACTGCGCGGCGGAATGCAGCGATTGCCGTCACCGCTGTGGCGGCAGGCGGCTATGCGCTGGTTTATGGCGGTCATATACTGATTGCGGGCTCGGCTGAAATGGCAACGGCAGGGCGTATTGCGCTTGAAGGCTGTAAAGCCAATCCGGCGCTGTGCCTGAATAACGTGGGGATTTTTGTTGCGGATGCGGTTGCGCCGGAAGCGGCGGTGGGCACAGGTGTTTTGGCGGCGGGAGCGGTAAAAGTATTAGGTAATAGCAAAGAAGGGGCGAAAAATCTGGCAGAAGGATTGCACAATGCGGGTATGCAGGTCGCTGAGGCATTAACACCGGGTGGTGTGGCTGACATAATAGGTGTGGGTAAAACTGCGGCGGAAGCGGCGGCTGCGAAAATTGTGGTAGCGAGCACTACTAAAAGCATGAATAATGCAGCTCATAATGCTGCTAATTACGCTGGCCTTAAGATGGATCTGAAAACAACTCAAGCTGCAAATGAAGTAGTGGAGAGTCTGAAAACTACAGGTCAGTTGCCGAAAAATTATGTTACTAAGAACCAAGCGATAGGTAATGGTTGGAAACCTGGAAAGGCTCTCAATAATACTACACCTGGAGGTCAATTAGGTGGCGATATCTTTGAGAATTCAAATAACCTACTACCACCCTCTCTTGGCCGGGTATGGCGTGAGGCTGACATAGGATTGGATAATACGATGTCTCGTGGTAATCAACCAGGAACTCGATTGCTGTATTCTAATGATGGTTTGTTATATATCACCGTTGATCATTACGAAACGGCTATTTCAATAGGTAAGTGGAAATGAGAGATCATAAAATTATTTTAGATGGAAAAGACATCTGTTCAGAGGGTGATTTTCATAAAGCATTATCTGAACAGTTAGAATTTGGCCCTTATTATGGGAATAATCTTGATGCGTTATGGGATCGTTTAAGTAGTGATATTGAACGTCCAGTGACAATTGTTTGGCTAAATTCTGAATCTTCTCATCAGTATTTGGGCGATACTTTTAAAAAAATTATTACCATATTTAATCGGGTTAAAGAACAAGACATCAATTTTAAACTAGCTGATAAATTTGACTATCAATTAGAGTAACTGGGTTATGTAGCGGTTAATGCGACTAAAAATTTGCTTAATAAGCCTGTTGCTCAAAAAATAGGTGCAGAGAAATATTGCATAATGCGGGGATGCGGATTGTTGAAGCACTAACACCGGGTAGCGCGTGCAATCGGTGTAGGTAAAATTGTAGCAGAAGCGGTGGCTGCGAAAACTGAAGTTGTGGCAGTTAATGTGACGACAAATCCATAAACTTCAGGAAGCGCTGACGGGTAATGAAGGTAAGGCCCAGACGGCTAAATTTATCGGAGCGTTATCAGGCGCCCTGATTAGCCATACCCCGGAAGGCGCTTATAGTGCGGCAAACAGCGCGGAGCTTGTCTATCGTAATAACATGACTGAGCATATGCTGTATCAGTTATCGGTAGATAATCAAAAAGATATATTAGCGGCAGAGAAAGGGGATAAAGCTGCGGAAGAGCGCATAACCGCGCGACGGAATGCAGCGATTGCCGTGACCGCAGTGGCGGCAGGTGGCTAGCTTATCACAAAAATTATCCACGTTTGATATTTTCTATAAAGTTGTGCCATTATGACGTCATAATGGCAAAAATTGCGTTTAAAATGCTTCGAATGTGCTTACATTTTTTTCGCTCTTCATCTAAGTCCGAGCTTCTTTTTTGAGAAATAGGTTTGCTTAACACTAAACGTATTACACTAAATTCTATACAGTCTGTATATGGGGCGAGTCTCTGAGGTGACAGGGGGGAAGAAAAATGAGATTACGTTGCATGGCTTATCGTCAGGGTGAGGTATATGTAGCCGCCTGCTTAGATCTGTCTTTAGCGGCGCAGGGTGATAATATAGAAGAAGCAATAAATAAGCTTGAAGCCCAGATTGAAGATTATCTTGAAGAAGTGAGAGCGGAGCCTCAGTACGCCAAACAAATGCTAAGTCGAAAAGCACCATTATCAATGTGGGTTAAATATTGGCGGATTGCCTTTCGAATTTTCATGAATAGAGAAGACAGCGGTATGGCTAAAGTTTTTAATGAACAGTGCGAACCGGCTTGACATAGGGCAGCGCCATGTTTTTTAAAAAATTAACGCCATTGAAATATGCGGAAGTTATCAAAGGGCTTACCGCACTTGGTTTTGAGATGAAGCCCAAAAAGGGCACATCTCATGAGCAGTGGATTAGGAAAACAGAGGGCGGGAAATGACTGGTAATGGTCGATAAACATCACGCTCCGTTTTCCAGAGACCTTATAAAATCAATGGCTAAACAGGCTGGTATCAGCGCAAAAGAGTTTCACTCATTATGTAAAGGTGTGATTAGCGTTGAGCAAGTGCACGCTGGGAATTCAGAGTAAGCAACTTATTATAGTTTAATTTATCAACACTAAAAAATTTTCTTACGCCGCTTAACTGCGGTTTTTTTATTTAATCAGCCTCGCGATTTCCACAAGGTTTTTTATGGGTGGAATATGGTAAAAGCGATCAAAGGTAGAAAGGGTGGCAGCAAAAAACCACGCACACCAGTTGAAGCCCCGGATTCAATTAAATCATAAAATATTGTTAGATTATATGGCAGACGCAGTAGCGATTATTCCGGGTGTGGGTGACGACTTAAACAGAACTCAGGTTAATTAACTTTTATTTAATGTTTAATAACGCTTTATTGTATCAACAATGGTGAAAAGTCTGATGGATTAATAAACCCAGAAATATGATAACAGTTAAACAGGTAGTTAACCGTTAACAGCGCTGAAAATAACTTGGTAAAATAATGATATAAATTTATTTTAGCGTTAAATCACATTGACAGTATAAAAAGAGGAATGGTTTAAATTAAACAGTAAAAAAGATGTTATTGGATGGGTTAAAGTAGTATAAAGCCAGTTTAAACTGGCGGATTTACGCTATCACGGTTTTGTATAATAAAGGTAACATAATAACGTTGTAAGTAACTTAATTCGTAGAGACTGTTATTCAAATTTTTTATGATTGATGATTTAATTGGTTTATTAAAAAGTTTATTCTTTGGTTGAATGCGTTATTAAAGATGATTCCTTTTAAAAATAGATTATCTGATTGATTTATTCATATTTTTATTTATCCGTTTTCCCTAGGAGACATAAGCATGAATAAAATCAACCTTTGTTTTTCATTTTTCACTGATGGTTTTATAATGGATAGGTTTTAGACTATGATTAAAAATCATTGTTTTAACTCTTGGATTAATCAGTATAAAGTTTTAACGATGGTTTTACCCGTTTTACCCCTGTTTTTTATTAAGTTTGGTAGATTCACATAATAAGTGCAACATCGTTAATCTGGAAGTAAACATGTTCGTATTCCCTTAAATAATTCATTCGGTGTTTTCCCACCCCGTGTTTTTCGGGGGCGATT
>NZ_JBHFKV010000030.1:0-60675 GCF_042879355.1 Photorhabdus sp. RM71S
GAGTTGGCATGTTCTTTAACAGAGCGGGAAAAAGCGGTGGAGAAAAAGGCTGCTAAATCAAGGGGAAAAGTCCGCTAACCTGTATGATGGCGTCGGGATAGTGCCGAAGATGTCATCGGCGGTAAAGTGGGATGGCGGCAGATTGGTGAGCCAAAAACAAAAGCGTTTTTCCTGCGCAAACCAACGTCGGATGACCCGAAATTCGAATCGGCCACGCCGACAGGTGAAATCCAGTACTTCAGCACGGTTGTTTTTGCGACTAATCTCCCGGAGTTTTTTGCCCGCCAGTGTCGGTAATTGTCGCCCCTGTCCATTTCGGGCGCTGACAATCAGGGGATTAAGCAATTGGCTTCCCCGCACGATAAATGCCCCCCGGACAGGGAAAATAGCTCGAAGTACCCGAAATCCACGTAACCGGCATCCGCCAACAGCAATGTATTGCGTAAGGTGTGAGGGGCAGGCAGATAAGCCCGCTCGGAGGCCGTGTCTGCGGTCACCGTCATGGCGATAGGCGATTGGCTGAACAAAGACAGGGTCATATGGCACTTAACCGCCGCCTTCAAGGGACTGAAACGACAGGGAAAAACCCCGGCTAACTCGGGATGAACGTTGAATGAGCTGCCATCCTGCAAGAGGATATCGTCAAACTGGCTGAATTTTTGGGTAAGGGGGCAAAGCTTTTTCAATCAACTGAGTCATGGCGAACGTCACCAGTGTCCTCATAAAATCGGCGAAAGCGCTTTTACGCAACTGATTATGAAAGGGCTTATAGGCGACAGTGTGTTTTTCACTCAGACACATGCCATTGAATTGCCAGTGCAGGTCAGCGATGGAGGGACAGTTTCCTTTGCTCAGAGCGGCTATCAGACTGAGAACCAGAGACTGTGGCCCAATATTTCTGAGTCGTTCCATAAAGCCACATCAGCGGGCGGTTTTTTCAAGAAAAGTGTTACTGAAGAATTGCATTAACTGAAGTTTTGTGGAGATAATTGTCATCGGCTTTATTCTCTGATCTCGGTATTTTGTTTGGCGACAATTATCAGATCATAAATAAAGCCTTTTTTCTATCTAAAATAACCGGTTGGCGCTAAAGATCCTGTTTATGATAAAGGTATACCTTTATAGACAGGTGGCCTACAGCCAGAGTACTTCCGGCTCAAGGGCCGGAGCAGAAAGATTAAGCTGCCTCAGCCGCTGATTGACTTTTTATCGGTTGAACCGGACGGTATCGAGTGCATCAATAAAGGGACGAATATCACCGACCGTGGTCGAGTCATCCGCAATCGCACGAAATAATGCCAGGACTTTGTCCACTTCATCAGCCCATGTCGCCCCCCCCGGCATTCCATGACCACTCAGACAAAATGGTGTTTTCAGGTCTGAATTATCATGGATAGTCTCAATGCGAATGTCATGAAGCCAGTTATCAAATAAGTTGAATTGATAGGCAAAGCGATCGCCGACATCAAAAGCAAAATCATCAATCACGACCTTGTACGGATTATCCGGGAAAGCGATGCCTCCTTCGTAAGAGATGCCGTAGTCTTTGCCATAAATGTGGAACTGATGAAGGTGATCATCATCCCAGCCCTGTACTATCTGGATAATGTAGTGAAGCGCAGCCAGTGACGTATCAGTAGCAATCCTCAGCCGACGCCAGACCATGGGACTGACACCACGAACAGCGAGCTTAATCGTGTACATTTTCATAGCAAAGCGGATGATGGAGACGTAGTGAAATAATGTCAGTATTCTATCGTCAGCGGGGAGCATTTGATGATGACTGCCCCACGCTTTTTCATGCTCTCTTGCTTATAGGGTCAGTATTAAGGCATTTCTGCAATTGGTATAACCATTCTTCTATAAAAATTTAAACCATTGATTGTTTCATATTCAATTAAGAAAAAGCCTGGAGCATTACGAGAATTTGCTGTGATCAAAGCCTGCCCAGCGAGAATTAATGTATTTCCTATTTCTGAGGTATAATCTAGTGGTTCAAAATTAATAACCGTTGTTGCATTATGTGCAGTAAATGCAATTTTATTGTTTGGCAATGTACTTATTAAAATTGACGTTGGAAGAATATGTGACATTTTTTATCCCTTCTTGGTTATGTATTTAATGTGTTGAAAACTGTGATTGCAGTACAACTCTACGATTAAGGTTTTACTGCAATTTATATGCACTAAACAGCATTAGATGCAATACAATTAAATTCATAATACACACTTTGAATACGTGCCCCCTTCTTATTTTTGATAAATAATATTATTTTTTATTTATAGTGTATGTTTGTTTTTAGTTGTTTATATTTATTTTAACGTAAATTATGGTTGGGGATAAGAGATAAATAAGTTTTTATAAATGAGTTAATGAATTTTTCAACGCCTTTCAAGAATTGCCACATATACTGACAACAATGATTCCATGTGACAGTTTCATGCAATGATTGCCATAGGCGTTCAATCTTATTTATCTATGGCGAATAGACCGATAAAAACAACAGATTAAATTTAGGATTTTGTTTTAGCCATGCCCTGACTTTCCGACTTTTATGAATGCCATAGTTATCTAAAATCAACGTGATGTTTTTTGCATGGCGATATTGGCAATTCAGTTTCTTTAACATTTTGATAAATAAATCAGAATTTTTCTTTATACCGCTGACATAAGTCACTTGGCCTGTTTGGGCGTCAAGGCAGTCCGCAAGGTAGTATTTTTGATTTTTTCCCGGCGTCATGACCCGTTTTTGTTGCCCTTTCAGACACCAGTCCGCTCAGATTTTGGGGTATAAGGTCAATATCAACTTCATCTTCGTAAAACACAGGATGTTGTTCTGACACGTTGGATAAGGATTCATCCAATCAATAGCATTCCTGATGATCAGTCAGGAGATTACCGCTCTGCGAAAATTAGAATAATCAAGATATAAGGTTAATTTATTAATGTACCTCTGATAAATTTTACATTTTTATAACAAAAAAATAAATCTTATATTGTATTTGCAGACATACAATCCAATAAGATTCGTGATTTAAAACTCTAAAACTGGAGTCACATTTTCAACAAGTGAGGACAACATGACTGATATTCAAAATGGCAATTTACCGAGATGCCTTTCTTTAAAAAAAGTGGCGCTTTCCGCTTCCAAACGTAGCATAGAAACCAACATCTTGTATTCTGATGGGAAGACAGGCTACTTAACGGATTTCTGGAGTAAAGGGTACTCGCAGATTCAGGAGCAAACGTATTGGTGCTGGGTCGCTGTGGCTGCAAGTATAGGCAGTTATTATGCGCAGACGCCGTATTCTCACCGACAAGCGTCAATTTATGAGAAATCCAACAATATTACGCCTGGAACTTGTGTAGCTCCCTATCGCACCCTTCCAAAGAATAATTGTAATAAGGAGGGAGATCCAGACAACTCCTTGGCGGTGATAGGGGCGTTGGGGCAAAAAATACTAGGAAAAGGTTATGTACCTGCTCTTATGACAGAACTACTAAATGATAAGCCATTTGTCATTGCCGTTTATTTCTCGCACCCAATTGCCAAATTAGGTAACGCTAAGGGGCACGCAGTGGTGATATCATCTGTATTCAATGAAAAGCCGTATCATGGAGTTTGGGAAGTATGCGACCCGTGGAGCAATACGAGAACGTTGGAGAATTTCGATACATTCCCGTCATATTACTATGGTGATCCAATGGCTAGATGGGCAGAGACCTACTTTACTAAAAAACCAATATAATACATGAGGTACGCAAATGACTATTAACTTTGTGAGTGCTCCAAGCGGGGCAGATAGTGTTATAGTTTCTTTTTTACAAGATATTATAGATGGAGGCTCGCTTAGCGAAGCTGATACAAACAATAAAATAAATACCAACGACGTCTCATCGTCGAACCCGATTAAAATGTACTATGTCGATTACAATGAATTTGAAAAAACGAAATCCTTGATCAAGGCTGCCCGCGCTACAGGTTGGCGGTATCTATTGTGGTCAGACGGCTCTGTTGTGTCCGATCTCCATTTGAACATGCACGATGAAAATCTCATCGTCTCTTCAATGACCCTTGATGGCCCAATACCCGTCTCGACAGTTGAGGCGCTCCTTGCAGCAGAAATGGATAGCAGAGTTCAACAGCAAAGCTATGAAGTGAGGCAACTTAATTTACCTTGGTGTTATTTTGTAGCTCTGTGGTTACACAACCCAATTCACGACATTATCATCCCGCTTAAGCCAACATTAATTCATGATATCACGATCCACAAATTGTATGAGGTGGAAGAAATTTCCAACAAAATTATAGCGCAAACAGGTTGACTCTAAGATGCTAAGCTATAGTGCACAGTTAAAAAAGTGGGCATCTTTTTAACTTTATTTTAATCGCCATATTCATTTTCTATGGCAAAGGTAGGAGAATGTAATGAACGTATTCCAACCACTTAGCCTTTGGCACTGTACTGAAATTGGGAGATGAGGTGTGGATCCTCTCAGATTCCTAGCCTTCTTATAGTGCCTAAAAGCAGGAGCCATGTCAACGGTATCAATATCCATGGCTCGATAATTGATAGCGGGCGGGTTGCGTTTCCTATTTTACCACCAACTAACTAAAGTGCCCCACAAATTTTTATGCTCCCCGTGATGAGGAAACAGTCTGCTCAAAGCCGGGATTTTTCGACATAGACGGGCTTGATTCCCCCGTCAATACAGTACGGAAGGAAACACACTGCGGGTCTAATTTGAACAATCAGACCCACAGTGTTGTTTCCAGTACATAAAGACAGCAGCAGTCATGCAGCTGAAAACATAGCATTCATGAATAAAATAGCCCTTAACCTGCCCAAAAATGAGAAAACAGCTAAAGTAAGCGTGAAAACCAGGCGCCAGAAGGTAGAGTGGGATAATAATTATATGATGAAGGTTGATAGCAGGCTTGTGAGGTGTCGAAAATTCATACGCCACTACATAATCACTTAGTTTGACCTGTAATGGATTGATCTAATGCTAATTTGGTGCGGTATTTTTGTGTTTTAAAGCTGGTTAATCTAAATATTTCCATTTTTGACTCAAAATCAAATCACTATATCGAAAATAACATAACTTAATCTAAAATACTGCCTCTCAAATTTTCCCTAAAAATTTTAATCACAATTAAGATCATGAATCGGTTTAATTATGGCAATGGTGCCCCTTGGCAAAATAATGACAGGGTTGGCCGGATGGGCTGTATTTGTTATTCAGCCTGTGTATGCAGATGACAAACCTTTATTCAAACGGGTCGCGGTAGGAATAGCCGTTACCGGCTACCCCCCCCCGCACAGATCCGGACGTGCGCTACTAACGCATCCGGCTCCTACCTCGGGTGTTTGGCGTAAAAGCGCTGCAAAGGATAAGGATGTACAATTCGGGGGGACGGTATCCATTTATTCACTAACTGACTGTAACGCGACCACGTCATTTTGTGCCGCTGGCTTCGCCGTCTCAGTGACTTCAACCACATCTGCTTCACTTCTTCCACAAATTGACACAATGCTCTGCTGTTGAAGGGGACGCCATAGTAATTGATGTGCCCTTCTACCACTCGTTTCAGCCACCGTCCCGTTTCTTCCGGGCGGTTATGCAGCCGTTGCCGCAGCCCCTGCTTTATTCGCTTCAGTTGTGTTTGACGTCGTTTTCGTTGAGTTTTGCGCATCACCGCATCCTCGCCCGTGTGTAGTCGTCCTATATAATGCGTAAATCCCAGAAAATCAAACGTCCCCGGCTTGCCCCTCTCCGGTCACTCCTCATATTGCTTTAACGCAAAGCGGCCAAATCGTACCAGCCGGGTTTTCGCTGGGTGTACCTTCAGCCCAAACTGCATCAGACGTCGTTGTAGCAGGGATTGGCACGCCCGAGCATCCTGATGATTCTGGAAGCCCAGAACCGCATCATCACCACCTCTCCTTGCACCTACTTTCTCCATGCGTTGAGCCAGAGATCAAAGCTGTAGTGCAGATAAATATTCGCCAGCAGTGGCGATATGACAGCACCTTGCGGCGTGCCACAATGCGACTTCTGTCGGTGGCCGTGTTCATCAACTATCCCCACCGTGACCCACTGCCTAATTAATCGCAACATCCGACCGTCCCTTATCCTGTGCTGAATAAAGCGGATGAGCCAGTCATGCTCCACAGTATCGAAGAACCGACTGATGTCCAGATCCAGCACCCAATTGACTTTCCTTTCCATAATTGCCACATTCAGCGCGTCCAGAGCATCGTGCTGCCCTCTGCCCGGTCTGAACCCACACGAGAAGCCGAGAAAATTGGTCTCGTAGATTTGATTTAAGACCGTGACAGCCGCTTGCTGCACGATTTTGTCCTCCAGACACAGTATACTCAATGGCCTTTCTGTCCCGTCTTCTTTCAGGATCATCACCTGCCTTGCCGGCTGGGGTCTGTATTGCCCCCGATGAAGTCTGCCGTGGAGCGCATGGAGGTTATTTTGCAGATTTTCTGCCTAGTTTTCCCATGTGATACCATCGCAGCCCGGTGCCGACTGGCGTTTAAGTTGCTGAAAAACCTGATATAACAGTTCTTCACTGATGTGATGAAAAAGGTGAGTAAACTGTTGTTTCCTATCCTTCTTTGCTGCTTTTCGCACAGCCAGCAAGCGTAACGTCGTATTTCCCCGGCTCTGTGTCCGGATACGGGCGCACTGTTGGCTGTTCCCCTTGGTCGGGAGCCTTCCCTCCATCAATTCCGCCACATTGTTTTCTGTTTTGTTCACTGATTTCTCGGTACTATACTCCCGTCCGACTTCCTGATCTCAATAGAGCCTCTGCTTTGACACTTAGACCTTATCGTCCCAACTGCTCAAGATGGGAAACCGTTCAGGATCTCCCAGGTTCCGCGCGACGAACTTCCTCACATGCACAGGGCCTCCGACCCCGGGAGGTATAGTCAAGTTTCGCCAATACACCCTGACCATTGTAAGTTTCTGCTTCCCTTAACTGCATCACCACCTCCGATTTACCGATTTCGTGGCTCAATACCTAGCCTGTGAGTGCCTTCGCTAATACTTCACGACAGTAGTTACCCACAGTCGCGCATAGCTAAAGGACCGGGCGAGTGGCTAGCTCTTACCCGGAAGGGACTTTCACCCTCTGTTCTATCGCCAGCTTGCCTGGCGTACTAAGGCTCCGGTGAACTCACCTTGTCTTTCCCTTCCAGCCCCTGCACGCTACCGCTTCCTTATCTTCACCTGGAGACTGACACCATGAGCCGTAGCCGATATACCCCGGAGCAAAAACAACACCCTGTGACCCAATGGCGGCACAGTGGCCGTTATGCGCAGAGCATGCCGAAAGACTGGTCAGGCGGCACATTAGTGACGGATGATTATGCGGGTTACAATGCGCTGCATGCCCGGCCGTGGCTGAATGAGTTTCGAGCCTGGTTGCAGACGACTCAGGCCCAAACGGCCCCCAACTCCGGGTTACGCAAAGCGATAGATTATCCCCTGAAGCGCTGGTCGGCCCTTGTGTGTTATCTGGATGATGGCCGGGTGCCGATAGACAACAACCGGGCAGAGAATGCCCTCCGGGGCGTGACGGTCGGCCGAAAGAACTGGCTTTTTGCGGGCTTGCTGCCTGAGAGGCAACGGGCCGCCATGATAATGATCCTGCTGGAAAGCGCCAAAGCCAGCGGATATGAGTCCTGGTTCTGGTTACGTGATGTCCTTACCCGGTTACCGGCCTGGCCGAACAATCGGTTGAATGAGCTGCTCCCCTAGCTGGAGAATCCCTTCAGTTAACATCCCATTTTGTTGTTATCTGACAACGCAAGGTGAGTTCACCGGAGCCTT
Organism: Photorhabdus sp. RM71S; assembly: GCF_042879355.1. Classification (NCBI taxonomy): domain Bacteria; kingdom Pseudomonadati; phylum Pseudomonadota; class Gammaproteobacteria; order Enterobacterales; family Morganellaceae; genus Photorhabdus; species Photorhabdus sp. RM71S. The sequence goes on from NZ_JBHFKV010000030.1 coordinate 7,852, forward strand.
ACGATAAAGAAGGCAATCCTGTCAGTCAAAATCCGTGATAATCTTACCAATCAGGGAGAAATACAGGCTAGCAAGCATCTTGATATCACAGGGGGTTATTGGGTGATCTGCTTGGATGAAAATACCCATCACTCGTTATACATCTGGCAGAACACCCTGATTTTAGGGGGCTGCCAGATGAGCGGGTGTTTAATAGCAGAATTATCCTATATGAAAAGCAGATGGATCTAGTTGGAATTCTTTATCAATTTCCAGCTTCTTCAATATCGCAGGAAGAACCTGGTGAATTGTACGCATACCAACCAGAAGTTCGTTCATATAAATATCTGGATGAATACGTGAAGAATTGAACCCCAAACTTTCTGCTTCGGCTTCAAGACCGAGATTGTCACCAGAATCATAAATTAACGCGAGCAGTTCTGCCCTAAGAGGAACGCCGGCCCGAAACGCTTTATCCTTAACAATATTGAGCCATTCTTCGTAATCTTTCATAACATTATATTTGAATTCTTTGTACCTAGGAGCCAGTTTTGTATCAACCTCAATTTTACAGGCCGCTAGATCAACCAAGCAGGACTCAATGTTTCCTGCCTCTGTTTCAAATAAATCTAACTCTTCATCATAGATAAAGTCAGAAATGTAAGCAGCGTAGAAGCCATAAACATTATTAAGTGCATTGAAGATTTTGTAGATGATATTAGCGTAATTATCCTTTTCTACTGCATCCCAGAATTCTTCATCTTCATCAACGTCCAGCTCTTCAGGGAATGACTTCGGCGACCTTATCCCCATACTTGTAAGTACACTGGAAACACTTGAACATAAGAGATCCATCTCGTCCTGCAAGGGGTCAGTAATATACCCAGTCTCTGCATTCTCGTGAGCCATGTCAGCAAGACGGTATATGAGTTTTTGCCATTTAACAGCTTCTTCATAAGAACCCGCCCAGAGAATAAATTCAGGGTCCAGTTCACCTATCATTGCTACATCCCGGAGTTTCTTTTCCATATCCAGCGACATATGTTCACCTTTTTTCCATTTAGTGATCTGAGTGGGAGATACCCCAAGTCGACTGGCCAATTCTTTTTGGGTGCAGGATAAAGTACGCAGGGCTAGTTCTACCAAAGCTTCACTTATCATTGTGAGGTTCCTTTCTTTTTACTAAATATATCTAACAATGTAGTAAAAACAGTCTTGCTTATTTTTTAGTATATTTCAATCATTTTTTACTAAAAAATTGCAATTTATTAATTTTTCAGTATTTATCTGCATGGAGGCTGGTTTCAAGTGAAGTTTGGGCTGAATTAAGACGTCCTTTAGAACGTGGTAGATATCAATGCCCCCAAAGCACATTCATTGGTACTGCAAATGTGTTCGGTACGTGGCTAATTGGCAGACAATTGTTACCTGTGTAAAGTAAGATGCCTCCCTGCCAATCTCTGTCAGCCAGTGAAGCTAATCTTGCCAACCCCATACCGTCTTTCGGCTGTATGCTGGCCGCTTTTTTAACTTCAACCCCCCAGATTCTTCGACCATCTTCAATAACCAGATCAACTTCAACCTGATCTTTATCACGATAGTGGGAGAAGTGCAGTTCATGTTCTCCCCAACCTGATTGGCAGATCAATTGTTGCACCACAAAGCTTTCGAGTACTGCACCAAAGTCATTACTAAGGTTATGCCAATCGTCGACTCTCATATTGTTTAAAGCACAAGCTAAACCGGAGTCTACTACATGAACTTTAGGAGCTTTTATTAAACGCTTGGCTTGGTTTTTATGCCAAGCCGGTAAGCGTCTCACTAAGAACAAGCGCTCTAGAATGGTGATGTATTTGTCAACGGTTTCTCGCTGAAGACCTACATCTTTCGCTAATCCACTGATGTTCAAAAGGCTACCAGTACGCAATGCGAGGATCTTAATGAGTCTCAGTAATTCGTCTTCATCTCGAATCGCTGCAACGTCTTTCACATCACGTTGAATAATGGCGTTGAGGTACTGCTTATACCACTGACGAGCTCGCGCCTCACTGCGCATATTCGGCTCTGGATAACCTCCTTGTACTACAGCTTCTGCTACGCCTTCAATGAGGATTTGTTCCCCTTTGATTGAAGGAGAAATTTTGTTAGTGATCAGCTGTTCGAGTAGCGATGTTGGACTATGTTGCTTTTCTTGTTCAGAAAGTGGCTGCAAAAAGATTACTTCGACGCGACCTGCTAGTGATTCCTGTACTCCAGGCAGCAACAGCAAATTAGCTGAACCAGTTAGTATGAACCGCCCCGGTCGACGATGAATGTCTATAGTTGCTTTTAAGGCAGGCAAGATCTCTGGCACACGCTGTACTTCATCCAGTGTGACACGTTCTGGCAAGCTTTGTACAAATCCAGTGGGATCGGCTTTAGCTGTGTTAAGCAGAGTGCTGTCATCAAAAGTTAGGTAAGCCCGCCCAGGCTCTAGAGATTTCGCCAACGTTGTTTTGCCGACTTGGCGAGGACCAAGCAAGCACACCACTGGTGTATCAGCCAATGCTGCCTTGAGCTGTGGTGCTATGTATCTTGGGTGTAGTGCGTTACTCAAGGTTGTTCTTTTATGTTCAATGTGGAGAATGAAGCTTAAATTGCTCCGTCTATTTGTTGGCTATGGCTATCGTCTAAATGCTGGTTTTCATAGCGTCTATTTGCTGGTTTCCTTTTCGTCTATTTGTCGATTTATGACGTTCCTACACATCAGTCAAAATTTTTCCTTTGGGCTTAAAGGCACGACTGTAACGAAAAGCCAGAGTAATTGGAGGAATAAATCTAACAATATCCGACAGTAGAGGAGTCGACGCCAGTGAACTCTGTATCCAGCACACAGAGAGGATAAGGAGCACCAGTGGACTTAAAAAGCTTACTGTAAAGCTATATCGTGAAAAAGCCCCAATCTTGCATTCGCAAAACTAGGGCCTAATATCTTTCGCTTTATGACGGGGGGACTGAGCACCATGATAAGATGGGAGAAGAACCGTCGACTAGCTACGCTTTGGAAGCGAATTCACAAGTAATAAATTGTCAACATAATAATAGCGGTTTAACCACCAAGAATTTATTTGGACCTTATCACCTAAACTGCTTCCCCATTTTTATCGAAAAAGCATTCATGATTGAAATAACAGTTGCACATAAACTGGGCAGCAATTGCGTAATAAAACCAAGAATAGTTCCGTGATTCACCGAAGAATGATGATTAGCCATGCCTCCCATAGCAATTTGCATAAAAGCGGAGTTTGTCAGGTAAGCATAAACCAAGCCGCAAATCCCTGTAACCAACAGAAAGCTTATAAGCATGGCAACCACCGCCCCTACCCTCTGAGGTAATCTTCCCCTGATTGAATTGATGGTGAGCGCGGTCAGGCAACCCGGAGCAAAACCCCATCCCAAGAGATACCAAATAATCATTAACCCCTTTAGCGGGACGCTATGTGCCATTTCCAAAATATCAGCGCGCCATAATATAAGATTCAGGCATGCAGCCAACACAGCCAGAAATATGGAAATAGCGAAACTGTTAGGCAAAGTTAATTTCTTATTCACTAAAAGACCTTGAGACGAGCAAGAAATCTCGCACCAGTTACTGAGTTAAGAAGAAAACTACCCAAAATGCCAGCAATAAGTGCGGCAGTATATCCTTTAATCAGGAATAGCAACGGCATTTCTATTGAACCCCAATAATTCAGCCCCACGTTGTGGTCCAAGCCCCAACAAAGTGTTTGGCAAACACTGAATAACAGAGCGCTACTCACGGCGGTCATGATATAAGCGCCGGTACTTCCTGGCGTGAAACGTGCTGATACCAAGTAAGTCAGTCCCCCAACGGCGGCCCCCATGCCAATACCACATAAACCAAGCGCCCATACGAGACGCCATACCAGAGGGCCATTGTCGGGAAATAAAATAAAACTCATTAAAAGAAATCCAGCCTCTGCGATAAAGCCCAGAGAAATAAATAGCTTAATCGTGCGTATAGCACGTTTCTCACCTTCTGCCACCACATATTGCGGATCGGGTTCATTCACGATTTGAGTAGACATTTTTCATCTCCTGGATAGGTGCGTTAAATATCCGATGATGCCATTCAATTTCATCTTTCCGAAGCAGACTACACACGCTGATAGATTGTATAAACCGAGTCGAACGTTGTAATAGAATGCTATCAGAGCGAAAAAAATACTTTATAAAATATTTCGAAAAATAATTTTTTGTGTATTACTGATAACTCTTAATTATATAAATAATCAATAATATCCAAGCAATAGATTAATCAAATTATTTAATAATGCAATCACATAAAACAAGTGATGTAATCACTATGGTATGAGGATGAAATCCTGTCAATGTGAAATAAGAAATTAATAAGACAATCCAGCATATGATCTTTTTAATATTTTGATATTCCCCATTCAGCCTGACAAAAAACTTTCATTTTAATTAATAGATTGCAACTTATTTCCCCTGCCTGCAATATCGCAAAAATACAATAAACAAGACCTAATATTGGAATTTGTAATAATATGAATATTCAAGCGCAATACTATTTTAATTTTATAATTTGACAATAACTCTATACTTAGTTATTAATTTAATTAAGCAACTAACAAGATCATTGTTTAATTATCTATACCCTATGGATTTCAAGATGCATCGCGACGGCAAGGGAGCGAATCCTCGGGAGCATAGATAACTATGTGACCGGGGTGAGTGAGTGCAGCCAACAAAGAGGCAACTTGAAAGATGACGGGTATATATTTGGCTTCTATATAACTCATACCTATCAGGAGAGATTTAATTACCATGAATAAGTCCCAACAAAAATTTAATATCAACGAAAATGTCATAAACGTAGATGGAAAAGATGTAAAATTTTTCACATCCCAACCTCTCGATCCAATTAAGAATAGCGCCAAGAGAAATCCTATCGTCTTGGTACATGGCACTGGCGGCAGCACAGAGATACATTTCGGTTATCTCTTTCAACTACTTGCCTCGGAAAATCGAGTTATATCCCTGGATTTTTCTCAACCAGTAAAAGCAAACGAAACGCTTACCCTTGAACATCTTGAAAAACAGGTCGAAGCCGTTATTGAAACAGCGGCGTCGGGGGAGTCTGTCACACTGATAGGTTACTCGTTGGGTGCTGTCGTTACTGCTTCTGTTGCCGCTAAGCGTCCGGACCTGGTTCGTAATTTGGTTCTGATCGCAGGATGGGTGAAAACAGATTCACAGTTAGCACGATTTTTATCTGTCTGGCGTCAGTTATATGAGATCCAATCACCCTCTATTGCAGACTTTATGATATTTTGCGCTTTCAGTTCTCCCAATCATGTCAATATGCTTCCAGATCAGCTTGCAATCGGATTTGAAAATGCTGTGCCGGGGGAATTTGAAGCGTTACAAATGGATCTTAATGGCCGGGTTGATATCTCCCAACTTGTTCCTACGATAAAAGCCACAACGCTAATTATCGGCTGTACACACGATCAAATGATACCTATCCGTCACAGCAAAGATCTGTTTGGTGCCATTCAGGACGCACGCTATACAGAGATAGAGTGTGGACATGCGGTCATTTATGAGCGTCCTTCGCAGTTGATGCAGGTTATTGATCAGTTCTGCGCGGACCCGTCGTTTTATCCTGCCGGGACCATAATCCCTTCAGACCTGCCATAATCCCTTTAATCCTCTGGAGAACTATGATGAATAAAAGTACACCAAATACAGATATATCACAGGCCACAGATGTAGCAATTATTATCAACGGACCAAATGCGACACTTACCCATAACTCAATTAGTTATATACTTGAATCTCAAATACATTTTATAAAAAACCCGAAATGGCTAATTAATAAACTTTAATTTGAAACAGCAAGAGATTTGTCTCTCAAATTCAAACCTCTTGCTGATGCCAACAATTGCAATTGCTTTAGAACGGTTTAGTCGGCAAATATTTCCCATCTAGCGTAATGACAGCACGCGAACCGCCATTAGGATCATCGACCTTTTTGATATCAAGTTTGAAGTCAATCGCACTGATAATGCCATCACCAAACTTCTCGTGGACAAGCGCCTTAAGGGTTGAACCATAAACCTGCAACATTTCATAGAATCGGTAAATAGTCGGATCAGTCGGTATACCCTCGGGAATACTGCCACGTACAGGGATGGTTTGCAGCAGAAGGAGTGCATCCTCGCCAAGTTCAAGCCGGTCAACCACAATCCTCGCAGCATCGGCTGGCAATGGGTGCTGGCCGAGCAATGCTGCGGTGACGAATGCGAGACTCAGACCAGTTCCTTGTGCGATATCTTCAAACGTCAAATTCTTGCGTATCTTAGCGTCGATGATAGCATCAGTAAGGACCAGCCTGGGAGTTTGGGAGTATTGAGATTGTGTCATAATGATTCCTTTGGATTAATAAGCTATTTAAATGCCGTGGTGAAACACGGATTGTGTTGCAGAAACATGTGGATAGTCCGCAAGCGAAACAAATTGGCCGACCAAGCCGTCTAGAGCATCGATCGAACCAGCCTCTATATCGTAAACCCAGCCGTGTAGATTCAAGTGTCCCTGTTCCAGCCCAAGCGCCACGGACGGGTGGGTCTTGATATTAGCAATTTGAGCGATTACGTTTTCACGCACCATCGAGTCAAGTCGAGCAATCTCACTAACATGCTCACGTGCCTGATTAATCGCTTTCGCAGAATCCGCATAACGTAACCAGCTGGTAATCGCGGGAAGATGATCCATACATTTACAGGTCGCAATTGTGGTCATAGCACCACAATCTGAATGTCCGCAGATCACAATGTCAGTGACCCCAAGCACAGCGATCGCATACTCAACGGTAGCGGAAACACCGCCAGATTCTGCACCGTACGACGGAATGATGTTACCAGCATTGCGTATTACGAACAGATCACCTGGCTCACTCTGAGTCAGAAGCTCTGGAACCACACGGCTGTCGGAGCACGCAATAAACAAAGTACGCGGATTTTGGCTGGCGGCAAGCCGCTTGAAACGCTCGCAACACTTTGGAAATACCTCGTGCTGGAATTGTAAAAAACCTTCAATAATATCCTGCATGTCTTCACTCCATCGTGATCGATAAAAAAGCGAATGGATAAAGAATGAACGAATTTATCTATAGCGTCAAAGATCGGATTACTATCATCGCTATAGTATTTTCCAATAGTTTATTGTCGTTCTGCGGCAACGTATTTGTTTTTTGTTATTTACATCTTATAAACGACAAATGATGACGCCATAGTGTTTACATGATGTAACCAAGTTTCGTGATCAGCTCAAGATAAGCTACGGGGTAATACCACCAACGCTAACACTAAAGGTACAACACGGCGTTGACATGTTCAGGAAGCCCTTATAGTCTTCACCCCATCGTGGCCGATAAGACAGCCAACAGGTGAAAAATGAGCGAATATTTCTATAGTCTCAAAGATCAGGATGTCATTACTTCCATATTATTTTCAAATAGTTAATTGATATGCTGCTACGACACATTCGTTATCTGCTGGCAGTTGCCAAACATCAGAACTTCACACGCGCCGCAGAGGAACTTCATATCTCACAACCAACCCTATCGCAACAAATCAGGCAACTTGAAGAGTCACTGCACGTGCAACTGTTCGATCGCTCTGGAAGGACTGTACGACTGACTGACGCTGGCGAGGTATACACAAGTTACGCCCGTCGTGCGTTGCAGGATCTGGATGCCGGACAGCGTGCGATTCATGATGTGCAGGATTTAAGCCGCGGATTGCTCAGGCTAGCAATGACACCCACCTTCACTACTTATTTCATCGGCCCTTGGGTAGAACGTTTCAACGCGCTTTATCCAGGAATTACGTTGAATATTAAGGAAATGACACAAGATCAGATAGAAGTCTCTTTAGCAGAGAACCAGCTCGATCTCGGCATCGCGTTCTCAGAAGTGCGCTCCCCCGACATTGATAGCGAACCATTGTTCATCGAAACACTCAGCCTGATCGTTGGTCAATCGCATCGACTCATTGGTCAACAAACATCATTAACGGCGAAAATGTTGGAACATGAAGGGTTAGCGCTACTAAGTAAAGACTTTGCAACGCGGAACCATATTGATTTGTACTTCCAGAAACAGGGGATCACGCCACACATTGCAATTGAGGCCAACTCCGTCAGTGCAATCGTAGAAATTATCCGTCGGGGACGACTCGCAACTTTGTTGCCTGATGTCATAGCCCACGAACAGACAAGGCTCTATTCCATTGCCATTCAACCTACGTTACCGCAACGCAATGCGGTACTGTTGTGGCGCCGTGGCGCATATCGAAGCGCTGCGAGCCAGGCGTTTGCCAATCTGATCACGCACCGTTTCGATGTATACCAAGAAAGTGACGATTTCTGATAATGATAAATAGAAAACACATCGTGTCTGGCGGCTTCCCTTCTGTGTTAGGGCAACCAATTCATAAGCTTGTTTCTAATGTAATCAGATGAAAGGCGCTCCTGCTCTAAACGTGAAGATTGGAACCGGCCAGAAATGAGATCATTAAACAACTGTGCTTCATCCTCATTTAGCGATGAAGGATTGGATTCAACTGGATTTGATTCAGGAACCATTCTCTCTTCATGGGCTTTAACAGTTTCAACGTCCATCATCAGAGGCTCAATATCCACAAACTTGTTTCTGGCGTCACTGAGAATAGACAAACCCCAAGTATCAATATCTCCCCAATATCCTACACGTTTATCTTTCAACCAGACTGCATCCATCCAGGCAATGTTTTTCCCTCCTCCTATCACCGCGATCGTGTCAAACATTTCGGGTAATGCCAGACCAGACTGTAGGTTTTCTACTACTAATATATTCGATGCCGGAAGTTCGTACTGTCTAAGTAATTCGCCGGGTATTTGTAGTATCGGTATTCCACCAAGTGCAGCCATCACAGCACGGCAAAGCGGCCTGATAGTTAACCAACCTTTGGGGTTTATTGAACACCCCAACCAAGCAATAAGACCACCTGATGCCGAAACAGCTCCCTTGTGAATGATATCGGCCAACTCTTCGATCAGGATTTGGTGATTCTCAAGAAACTTAGTATCAATCCCAATGAGTGGCAGTGCTCTTAGATATTGCCCTTCCCCTAAGCCTTGCTTTAATTGTGGCAGCAACTTTGCTAATAATTCCGCATCTCTCAACGAGAGTTTTTCCACAATATCTATGCACTTAACCAATGCAGGATAGAGATCTTTATTAACCCACAAAAATGGCTTCATATTTCTTTCCCATACCTTACTTCGGGAAAGGGCATCACTCCCTAAAAATTGAATCAGACATTGCATCGATTCAATGACAACAAAAGTTGGAATGCGTTGCTCAGATAGCTCCCTGAAATTCTTAGAAGACCACTCCACGACATCTTGATGGGGAAATGATTTCCACTCATCAATAAACCGTTGGAAATGAACTATATCTAATATGGCAGAATTCCCTTTGGGTGGCTTCAAGCCAACGCGAATAGGGAATGCCTTGATGCCCAGTAACCGGGCTTTTAGTGAGGGAAGGCTATCCCACTCACGCTGCCTAATGATGCTCTTAACTTGTGCTGGCAATAACCCCCAACTCACCTCATACTGCCCTCTTTTCATGTCAGTTTCTCAAACTCAATACCCAGATCAGCAGCCTCATCAGGCAACTTTTTCTCCTTCTCTTCGCCCATTCTCCGGTCAATCTCTTCCCAAGTCACTTCACATAAATGGCTGTCATGGTTTTCCTGATCTCTTTCCGCAATGAGCAGTGAACGAGCAGATTCCCTTGCCAGATTTAAGTTCTTATAAGGCGTAATCAAATTAACGTGAATGTGGAGCTCTCTAAATACTCGGAGCACCCGCCGACTTACCGTTTCAGCCGTATTTGAGAATGCCTCATCCAAGAAAACAGTACAGTAAACCGGACGATCATAGCCATCTGGCGTCAAAACATAGGCCAAACTTGCCGCGACAATAGTCGCCGCAAATGACTCTTTCTCGCCACCTGACTTTCCACTGGATGACTCCAATACATCACGAATCTCACCGGTATTACTATCCAACTCTTCGGCATAAAATGACATCTGATAACGAGGATCAAGCAACCTTAAACTTTCTAATGTATTTGAGGAACCTGGCGCACTTGCTTTCCCAAGTATTTCAACTACTTTAGCCAATTGACGGAACCGTGCTTCATGGTCATCACTGGTTACCTGACTCAGCACCTTACGCAAATGCTGTTCAAACTCATTAACATGTGGGAATTTCTCTCTCTTTGAACCCAGCTTTAAATGTGTCCCTGATCGAAACTCTGTACGCTTAAGGACCCGGTTAATGATATCAATCCGTTCGAGGACATCTTCCCGTTCAGATTCAAGCTTAGTTTTAATCCGCGCCAGTGACTGCGTTGCATGCTTATTCAACCGCTCAATAAACTGCTCCACAAGGTTGGGAAGCCCTTCCTCTTCCAGTTGTCGCAAATGATTAAGATAATCAGGTAAGCCATCAATATTGCTTTGCCAGTCAACCGTGAAGACTTGCCATTTATCGTTAGACCTGAATGAGACCATAATGCTAATGGCTAATCTTTCCGCTTTGTCTTTACTGTTTCGGCTAATATCTAACAGACGTTCTAAATCGTCTTCAACTTTCAATACCAATTCAGACATCCGGCCTAAATCGTTTGTATTAAGTACGCCAACCCGAATCGCAAGTAATTGCCGGGCTGAATCAGGTAATCCTTTCGACGCTTTTTCCTGCGCTTTGCTCCATTCCTCTTTTGCATTTTTCAGCGTATTTTTAACGCCACCAGAATCAGAGTTGAGCTGATTTAATACCGATTGAATTTGAGCTAGCTGCCCTTTAGCCGACTCCCAACGCTCTCTGGCCTTATCAAGATCACCCCCTGACTGTTCCAACACCTTGAGGTCAGCCTGCAAATCAGAAAGCTTTTCGTGCCAGTAAGGAGCATTAATATCATCCCAGCGGTAACCTTGGATCTTCTCCCAAAGAATTTTACGATCAGAAACAGAATTCAAATCTTGACGGGCTTGACTCACCTTTTTCTCGGTTTCTGCCAGTTGCAGAGTTAACTCTTTTTTATCGTTATTAAGAATGGCTAAACGTGACTTGTTCGAAAAACCCAGACACCAGCGCCTTCTGTCGTCTATCCGGTGCTGATCTTTTTTCTCAAAGCGCCCCTTATCCATGTGCATCAACCCCTGCTGTGTCATCGAAAACGGGGTTTGATCCAATTCTTCCGTACTTGAAACACATTGCAGGTCAAATCGCTGCAAATGGTGTTTGAGCCACTCTCGATAAGGGTGATTACGCCATACCAGTTTCCTTAGATAACCATCAGACTTAAACACCACCGATTGATCTTGAGTTGTAGAATCATTCACAACTTGAACACGGACATGTAAACCGGTATGTCGGGTATTCAACCAACGAGTCACCATCGAATAACAATGATGTGGCACAGCAAGTGTGGTTCGTAACCCGCCTAACGCCCTCTCTATCGCGCCCTGCCAGCTCTTTTCACGATCTTCGACATCGATAAGCTCACCGATAAATACACACTGGTCCTTACTTAATTCTAAAGAATTAACCAGTTCATCTCGCAGTTGCTGATATTTCACATCAATATTGGAATCGGGTCTTGCCTCGATCTCACGAATTTCCTGAGAGATATCATGGATATTGGCTTGTAGCTCACTGAATTTAGCACTGATGGTGGCAAACCTGTCCTGATACTCTCCTTCTTCTTGCTGAATACTGGCAAGCCGGGTTGATGCTACGGATTGATTTTTAAGAAACACCGCCTCCTCTAATACAGAAGGAAGAGCCAGCTCGTTAGCATGAGTTTGATATTGCGATGAATTTCTAACCACCCGACTCAATTGAGCTTGGGTATGATCAACCTCTTTTCTCAGCGACTCTATTTTATCCCCACCAAATTGAAGATATTCCTCGTGCCTTCGCTCAACCAACTTATTCGCATCCACTTTCTGCTCTTCAGCTTGGCTAATTTTGAGGAGTAGCGCTTCCAGTTCAGCCTCAATATCGGCAATTTTTTCACTCCACAATTGTGCGAAAATCTCCCCAAAGTAGACCGGGAGACTATTTTTCTCAGCTATCAGCTCCGCAAATTCTTTCGTTGTTTTTTCGATAATTGCGTTGAGTTCAGGTAACCTGGATAAGTGCACTTTTTGTGCTCTTGCATCCACTAATTGACTATGAATTGCCACCAGATCAGCAAACTCTTCCACGACCTTTTTAGCATCATCCTTGACCGTACTCGGTTCCAGTACCAATTCACGAATCAACCCGGTTAAATCATCAATTTTTTTCAGACCTAACGCCCGCGACAAAAGTGCAGGCGCATTCTTATTGTCCATATACAGGAGCTTTCGGTACAACTCTTGATAATCAGAAAAATTATCATCACAGCACGTAATCGTCGGGTCATCACGAAGCCATTGCTTGAATGCCCGAGCATTACCGTTCCCAAAAGCATTCAGCATTTCCTTAAGAGTCAGGTCTCTTTTGGCAACAACATAAACTCGTGTCACATCCGCGAGCACATTCGTCGATTTAGTAATCCAGAAAAGCGCCGCAAGCGTGATTTTTGACCCATCATCACCCTGATATAAAGCTCTAAGCCCAGTCACTACGCCAGACTCACGCTTACTTCTGACTCTCGTCCCCGCTCCGTCATGGGCAGATCCAAAACTTCCCCGCATATAGGAAAGTAAAGTCCGGTCAGAACGATCACCCTGTGCCGCAGCTACATTGAAAGTTGCCTTTCCGGCAGGAAGCAGCAAAGCCATAAGGCCATCAATAAATGTCGATTTTCCGGCGCCATTATCTCCAGTGACTAGCGTTCCCATAGGATCTATCAACGCGGTATGCAAACCATTAAATGACCCCCAGTTATAAACTGAGAGTTCAGCTAATCTGATTTGACCAACATGAAATAATGAATTAGCCGAAAGAGTTTGATCAGTCATTTTCATCTCCTGTCTCTTCCCCTTCATTTTGATAATCAACAGCGTCGCTGCCATTTTTATTTAGCTCAATACCCTTTTCTCCCGCCATTTTCAGGTATTCATTGAGCATACTTTCGAGAAATTCAGCGCTGACTACATAGCGGATCACCGGCGTAATCTCGAAGCGATCCTCGCTTCCTCGGACCGAACTCAATATTTTTTTCGTCACCATTTTCTCAAGAGCACCCTTGAGTTTTCTCCGGTCAGATTTAGTACTGTTTGTCAGCGGTAAAAACGGTGTCAGATGGGATTCTATACGTTCTATATCAATGATAACCCTTTGCTCTCCCGATGTTTCCCGGTCCTGGTAATGTTTACGCAGCACCAACAGCAACAATGTATCGTATAAAGAGAGCGTTCTTCGGCTAATCAGAGAGACAACCTCTTCATCATCTATACCCAATAATTCAGTATCTTCCTCATTCTGAAAGCCAGCTATAAAGGCAACACCTGCTTTTTCATCTAAGATTAACTTCAAATAGACTTCTGACAGATGTTTGCGCACAGCACATTGGTATCGACAAAGTAATTCAAACAATTTAGCTTTCTGCGAAGACAAAATAACGCCCTGACGCAGCAAGCTAACTAGCACCCGGCGCGCATCAGGCGGCATATCACTGTTTGAGTTTTCAACGTGCTTACTGACTAATACATCATCAACTTCACCGGATGGGCTTTGGTTGACAACCGAAAAAACAACATCAGATTCAACGCCAGCTGTATCTGTAAGCGGATCATACTCTGATTGAGTATGGTGTTTTATCAACTGATCGAAGAACCCTGTTTTCTGTTCTTCCCGAGGATCGGAATGAGACTTCCCAGAGGTAGCGAGGGCGCCATTATCTTTATTCAACTTTTTACCTACATGCATTACAGCCCTCACTATATATATACAACCATTTTCTATTCACTCTAAAGAACCAATTCATCCAAACTATCTGGAAACAGGTCAGCACTCAGCAAGAAAGTGGGTATAGACGCCCGCAAGCGAACTCCCCGTTTGTCACTGATTTCAATTGATTCCTTTTCTTCCAATAATGCAGCCCCGACAGATTTGGCCACCCGCAAATAGGCAACTAACTCCTCCAACCCTGAATTAATCGGCTGATAATTTGCAATAGACGCAATTGTCATTGGACCAAACTCTTTTAACGTTGCTAACGCCCTCTCAGCAATTAATCGAATTTGAACAACATCAAGGCAATCCAGCATTTGCATACTCGGTTCCCGAGAGTTGAGCTGTTCTTCAGCACCTGAAGTATCCAGCTTTTCATCAGGTGATTTAAGCAGCATGCTTTCAGGAGAGCTAATACTTGCCGCGCCAACGGGCAGTGACAGAGTTGTTGCCGTTTGTAAGTCATAACCTGAGTTCTTTAATTCAATGGCGAGTCGTTCCAATTGACCAAGCAATCTATCAACCGCACGATTTTCTTGAGCAGTACCACTCTCTATGTAAGCACGCAAACTCTCTTCCGTTCTTCGCCTAATTTGAAAAACTCTGTCACTCTCGCGGCTTAGTTCTCTCATGAGCTGACTTAAGAATTGCCGCTGTTGGGCACTTAAGTGTTCTGCGACCGGACGGCTTAAAATACTGCGAAGCTGATCTCGTAGCTCCATAGTTCTATTTTGATCACATAACAAATCAAAAAAGCTTTCAAACGCACTACCGGCGTCAGTTTTAGCCAGTAATGCCTCTTTTTCTAAAACAGCAAGCAGGATATCTCCTCTAGTGGAGTCCCCCTCAATAATTTGAATACGAATTTCCTGATCCAACCGACGAATTTCATCTTCAACACGGCGAAAATCACCCGTTAAAACAGAAGCCAGTTGGTAAATTTCACGAATTCTTTCCCGCTGTTCAGCCTTGGTTAATTCCGTCACGACGCCAGCTCTCAGAGCATCAATCTCTCTTTGGATCTCAGATTTTCTATCTTCCAAAAGTGCGACACGCTCATCGGCATTTGGGCTAATCGCTACTGCAAAGTCCCTGACCGCTTCCTGCACAATTCGAAGATGAGACGCAGTGGTTCCTGAATTGCGTTCATCAAGCCCCTGGCTAAAACGGAGTGCAATTTCACTGGCATCCGTTTTAGTTAATGTGTCATCCATCTCACGCAACCAGCCTTCCCGAATCCATTTATTGAGATAAGTACCCGCTCCCGTTTCAGTTTCCCAAATGCCAAGTTCACGACAGCGTACCAACTCTGCATCAAGTGACACACGGGCACGACCAAAAGGGACTTCACTATCCTCGGAAAATAACTCCCCCAAAAATGCCAAAATTACAGGAGCATTATCAGCTCTCAACAGTTTCCAGGCAGCACTTTCCTGAAATAGACGGCGGTACTTTGCCTGTAACCCTTGGAAATTCAACTTGCCTCCCTCTGTGTGGTGATGAATAAAGAGCGATTAGATGAGCATTAGCCCACAGCCATCCTTTCCAAAAAGCCACCACCAAGAATTTTGTATAATTTACAATCGATACAATCAAATAAAACCATATCATCATATTTTTTTATTATGTCAACACAAATTACTGACTTTTAAACTATTCAGCGTTGCGACCAATGGGAGAATTAAACTTATTAAAGTCACCTATTTTTGAAGAATAGCGACAACATGATGGTGAAAAACAAAAACTGCTAGCGCAGACAGATAATAAGGAGATAAACAATGTCTCAATTATCATCAACAAGAAAAGCGGTGGCAGTACCTTTTCAAGGTAAAAATGAGCGGTCTGGACAAACCGCCCCGATACAAACAATGGAAAACGCCTACGCGTTACTTTCTACGAACAGGCAAACCAGTACCGCGCTTCCCATCTTGCGGCAAAACCAGCACCGCTACTGACCAAGCCGGTAGCGTGACCGCGCCATCTTTCGCAATTCTGGTACCCGCCGCCAGAGATGTATGGCCCAGTTCCCTTTGAATATTATTCAACTTCAACCCTCTGACGTTAAGATCTCTTACTGTGGCAGGATGTGGAGCCGCATTAATCATCACCACCAAACCGTCAAATCGCGAATCACGGTCATCACCAGTAGTATTACCATCATCTATGGTCATCACCAGCAACCCAAGCTGCTGATGCGGCCCAACGTTACGGAAATCAACACGTTGTTTAACCGATGCACCATCACCAAGAGTCATCAGTGGTGAATATTGACGCAAGCGCAACAATTCCTGATAAAAAGCCGCCATCTGTAATAATTCAGTCCGGCCCGGTTTATCTACCACATTTTTCACTTTTTCAATCAATGCATAATTTTCGCCATCAACACGCTGATCCGGCATACCAACATCATAGTTGTTATCTTGGTAAGTGTAGCTAACACGGTTAAACCAATCGCCGGAATTATAGGAATCGCGGGTAAAAGATTTTGAACGTAGTAACTCCGATCCGTGTTGAGCAAAGGCCAATCCTTGTCCAAGGAATGTCGTGGCGAGGGATATTGCCTGCATACGAACTCGTGTTGCCAGATTCGCCTCACGTGAAGCTTTGTAGCTGATTATGTCCCACAGCGTTTGGTTATCGTGCTTAGAGACATAATTAATCACCTCAATGGGATCAGCGGCATAACCGGCTATAGCGCCTTTGTAGTTAATTTCCCTACCCGTTTTTACCGTCCCATCTTTATCGATTATCACAAAATCAGCCAAATTACCCGCCATGCCAAGACGTACCAGATCCGCCAGATGACGCACCTCATTAGCATCTAACCAAGCCATTTCGTTCAGTAACGTTCCCGCGCCATTGCCCACTCCCTGGTTAATACGAATAGTGTCAGCGGAATCAAACGGCCCACCACCTTGTACCGCGTCGCGTAATCGATCAGAGAAAGTACCAATTCCAGTGCCTTTAAGATTAATCTGTGAAGCCATCTCGAAACGGTCGTCCTGCCCGGAATTCCAACCTTCACCGAAGAAGTAGACCGATGGGTTAATCGCGCGTACTTTTGCCAGCGCCGATAACATCTGTGCCTTGGGATGAAAACCCATTAAGTCAAAGCGGAATGCGTCGATCTTATAGTCCTTAACCCAAGTAACCAATGAGTCTTCAATGAGCTTAGCGAACATGCGGTGCTCTGGCGCCGTATCGTGACAACAAGTGTTAGATTCAACATTGCCCGTGATCTCATCCAAACGATGATAATACCAAGGCACTACCTTATCCAATACCGAGGATCGGTGCGTCGGTCCGGCTGCGTTGGTATGGTTATACGCCACGTCCATGATCACATTCATCCCCAATTGTTGCTTGATGGCCTGAATCATGGCGCGAAACTCTTTTATACGTATCGAACCTTCCGCATCTGTAGCATAAGAACCTTCCGGTACCGAGTAATGAAACGGATCGTAGCCCCAGTTGTAGGAGTCGGTTTCTGCAATCATTGCATTCAGCTCTTGTACCTGCGGGTTATTGGCACTATCACCGCTCTTCAACTCCTGCAACACTTCACCCACGGTCTGTAAACCATTGCAATAATCAGCAAAACGGCTGCTTCTCACCTTTGAATTAACCTGGCACAAACGACTAAATGGGTGATTAAGATCGGCCACTTCGTTGCTAAATTCATTAATGGAAGCCACATCAAATACTGGCAACAACTCTATATGAGTGACTCCAGCCTGACTCAGTGCTTTAAGATGTTTGAACATATCGCTGTCATTAGCAGTCAGAGCCAGATATTTACCTCGCCAGGCTTCCGGTACCGTGTTATCTGCAACGGAGAGATCACGAACATGAGCTTCATATATGGTCATACGCGCAATGTCCGCCGGTGTATTTTGCGAACGCGGCATGATCAGGCTATCCCAATTTTGTGGTTTTAGCGCCTCATCATCCAAATTAATGACTTGACTGTACTCCGAATTGGTGGACAAACTGTGAGAATAGGGATCAGTAACTTCGTAGTGCTCCACATTACGGGAATATGGATGGTATACCGTTAAAGCATAGCGGTAGTAAGCACCAACCAGCTCTTTATCACCTTGCCATAACCAGGAACCACTAGCAGGATCACGGTTCATTGCATGATTGGCAATGACCTGTTTATTTGCATCATAGATAACCAATCCAACATGCTGAGCAGTAGGCGCCCACAAGCGAAAGGTAACACCGGTATCGCTAACCAGCGCACCATATTCCAGCATGTCAGCATCGTTAGCGAAGCGATCATCCAACACACCAGCCGTTTGTACTTGAGTAGCCGACAATAGCAAGCCAGCTTCATTGGTCGCCAACGCCACCAGATCACCGGTAAGCAGTGTATCAACATCCGTGTTCTCTGGCAGGCGGAACGCTGTTAATTTCTTCAAGTGCGGGAATCGCTCAGCCGTCTTCTGGCTCAGAGTCGTCGGCGTTAACGTCAGATAGTTATCGATGAAGTTTCCTTCATCGTTAGCTTCCACCTTACCATTTCGGTTGTAATATAAGCGGACATAAGGCTTATCCGCTCCACCCGACCATAACAGAGTCTGGTCATCGACCCAATGTGCCGAAGCCTGAGAAACACCAAACACGGAATTAAAGGCAGCCGCGCGGCTGCCATAGATTTGATAATTGCCGGGTATCACAGAGACGGTACGGTTACTGAAATCGGAGAAGGAAATTTTCAGGTCACTGTCAATCAATTTAGTGTTGTTACCATCACGCACGATAAAATTGATACAACCCTCGTCCTTGGTTAACGGTATTACCCAGTAAGGCCCATAGCTATCGCTGCCGGTGGGAATTGCACTGGTGTCGTTCCAGCTTGATGAAGGGGAAGCCAAGGCATCACAATTTTGATCATTCCATAAGTAAAGGGTATTGGTACTGTAGTCATGGTTTGTGGTTGGACTTTGACTTAACTTAGCAATGTCCACCAAGTGGATCACTGCCTGAAAATTGCCGGCAGTAGCAGCCTCACTGGGTACTTTATTAGGGATATGCGCCATCGGTTCCTCCGGGGATTCGGGTAAAGAACTATTGTTATCACAGCTTGCCAGTAGTAAAACGAACGTACTGCTTAATAGGGCTAGGTAAGCCCTTTTCCAGAAGTGAGCTACCATAATCAGACCTTTTTAATAGAAATAAATCGTCGCCGATATTATTGTTAATAAAATAGGAATGAAATATTAAATAATGTCTCAGATGAGTCAGCATCCTCCTGGTTTTGATATTAATAGGGAGTAGGAGTTAGGAGTAGATACTTTTTCGTGATATTGCGCACGATAATAATGTAATGATCTTTTATTACATAAGCCTATGTGTGAGTTTATTTGTATTACTCCATTAGATACAGATTAAAATGATGTCAAATACAGTCATTGTCATTTTATATATTTTCACAAACTTTATTATTTCTGAAAAAAAACACTTTTCGTAATGCAGGATTATTAAGTAATTCCTTCCCTCCTAATCCTGCATTTTTCTTGCATTAGATATAAGTGTAATTTGTTACATGACCTGCACCTGTGTAAAAACATAAAGCTTGATCATTGCGACCAAAACAATAGCCTAAAATAAGATTATAATCTGGATAATTAATATAATATTGCATATCTTGATATGTAAAATTCCTTATGTTTTTAATATGGCCTTGTTTATTTATATTATCGATAACACAACTAATTATATACACATTAGCCAAGAATATACTTATTTATAAAGTCGCTATTTTAAAATAAAACTGAGACTAAATATGGCCTGTTAACCATAAACAAAATCAATGAGAGGCAATAACTTCATTCCAGTTATTGCCTCTGTGCAAATTATGATAATGAAATATATTAAACCTAAATTCTATATTCCTAATATCAATACAACGAATGTTTTAATCATAAGTAGAAATAGAGATTTATTTTATTATCGTTATCCCTGTACATTTTATAACTTGTTATGATTAAGATAACTCTGATGAAATTTTCTGAATCGCATCAAAAGCACACTGTTGGTCTAAAGAACCACTCGGTGCGCCGCCAACACCAATTGCGCCAATCACTTCATCACCAGATTTAACTGGAACACCACCACCAAGTAATAGGAGGCCTGGAATATCCCCTAAATATTGAGCACCAAGATTTGATTGTGCGGTTTTCATGACGTCCTCTGACGTTCTCTGGGTAGATAACGCGGTATAAGCTTTCATTTTGCTCGCCTCAACGGTATGCAACCCAGCTTTATCCATACGCTGAACCGCTTTCAAAACCCCACTTTTATCAATAACAGAAACCGCCACGTTATAATTATTCGATTTACAAGACTGAATTGCTTCAGAAGCTAATTTATTTGCTATCTCAAGGGTAATATTACGTTCGGTAATTAGTGATGAAGCAAAAGCAGATTGAGCGAATAAACCTGCGGCCAGAACAGTATAGAAAAGAGAGTGTTTCATAGGTAAACCTCATTAAGTTTAAGTTGATGAATTATCCTGTTCTAACTTAATGAGGTTTATCGGCTATAGCTATTCGGTCAATTACTTATTCAACTCAGTAGAAATACTTAGTCATAAGATAATGACTTAAATAATTCATACTCTTTGACTAACTGCGGTAAAGAGTGTATATCCAATTTATGAAATATATTAGCACGATGAACTTCAATAGTACGTGGTGATAACACCAATTGTTGCGCAATTTGTTTACTGGTTTTACCTTCTAAAATAATTTTCATCACCTCCCTTTCACGTTCAGATAACTGGCTAAATTTCGTTTTCAATTGCTCATATATCTGACGTTGCTTAAATACTTTCCGATGAAATAATAATGCACTTGAAACCGTTTCAATGAGTAAATCCGCATCAATAGGTTTGGTTAAAAATTCAAAAGCGCCATTTTTAAAAGCTCGACGGCAAAGATCAATATTTCCGTGTCCAGTCATGATAATGACCGGTAATGTACTATTGAGGTTCAATAAATCGGCCTGCAATGCCAATCCAGGTTTTCCCGGCATACGAATGTCCAATAAAATACATCCCTGAAGCGCTGCGATATTCTTACTACCAATTTCATCAAGAAATTCTTGCGCACCAGGAAATGAATTTACCTGCCAATTCATTGTTTCTAATAACATAGATAATGAGTCACGGATCGCTTCATCATCATCAATAAGATAAATCACTGCCGCCATTATTTCTCCTTACCTTTATTAGTTGGTAACCAAATAATAAAACGCGCTCCCCCTGTTTCACAATTTTCAGCATGAATATCACCACCAAGTTTATGAATTAATGTTTCTGTTAACGTCATTCCCAATCCCATACCTTGTTGGCGTGTTGTGAAGAATGGAATAAACACGTTTTTTAAAGCTTCATCACTTAATCCAGGGCCACCATCTGTTATCGTGATTCTTATCATTTCATTAATATAGTTGATATCGATACAGATCCAACTTTGATATTCTGACCTACCTTGCTCTTGCTGTGCTTGAATAGCATTGCTGATTAAATTATGAAATATCTGTTCAATCCACAATGGCTCAGCAGATATCATTGGCAATTCATCACAAATATGCTTTATTATCTTGATTTTACCGGCCTTAATTTCATTTTCGAGTAATACTTCAACTCGACCTAATATCGCTTGAATATTCACAGGTTGTAAAATAATACTACCAGTCGTCAGTTTTTGACGGTATTGCGTTAATAGATTTGCTATGCGTTGAGTTTGCAAAATCGATGAATCCAGTATTGGCGTCACTTTATCATATTGCTGCTTTTTCATTAACCTCAACGCGGTTTGGTTATAACTCATAATCGCCGTCAAAGGCTGATTTAATTCATGAACAACACCGGTTGCCACTTCATCCATTGTATTTAAGCGGGTAAATTCAAAGAAATGTGCTCGTAAATCAGAAATTTTCCTCAATCTTTTATTCTTCTGAATTAAAAAGATAAAACAGATAATTACTGCCCATAAAAAACTCAGACAAGCAATATAGCCCCACGGAAGTCTAAACCATTGTTGATCGTTACCCACTTTAAGCACAAAAGGCTGAAAACGATTAGCTAACTTTTTCTCCCAGTTCCAAAAATAGTGCTCTTTCTCCAACCCATACGTAATCAATGGGCGATTATTCCAATCCAGTTGTACCATTCGAAATTGTGAAAATAATGATAGATCTTTCATTAAGATATTAAGATCTATTAATAACCGGATATTATCGCGTTTACTATTAAGCCAATATCTTCCCTCTCCCTCTTCACTGATTATAGGGAATATTAATACATTCATTGGCATCTCTTGTAATCCGACGATTTGTGGAAAATTTTCCTGTAACTGATCTAATTCGATATTAGTATTCGTTAGTGATACAATCGCGTCATGTTGTGCCAGCTTTTCACTCAGCTCTCGATAAAGAATATTAAATGAAACTGTTTGTTGTTGATAATTCTGATTTAGTGAATGATTAATCATTCCCCAAATAGTCAAACCTGTTAACACAACCCACGCCAAAAAATGCCACATATGATTACCTGAAAAGATATCTTTCATGACGTTAAAATACAGTCAGAATATATAAAAGAAACGGCTATTAAACAGAATGAGTTGAATTTTAGAGAACATTTAGCATTGAGCAGCATATTAAAATTCGTTATAGCGTAATTATTTCATCAAAACATTTCTTAAAATAAATAGTTGCCTATGGTAAATGAAACTCCAGCTCTAGCTTATTTTGTCTAAGCATGTTTCATGCCCCTGATCAAATTATTTCGATAGATAGACCCCAGATAAGGGTTTCGGTGCCCCCTATCAAAGCTCTTAATATCATGTCAAATTTACTGAATAATCTAAGGTAATCACCTAATAAATCGACTCGATGAAAGGGTTTTCTTTCCCTTGGGCATCACACCGATATCTAAAAAAATAGCAATATTTATCAAATAATTGAGATAAATCTTCACCATTATTCTATATTTGACCAGAAAAAACACTTTACAATCGATAGTGATAATTATTATCATTCGTATCGCTTTCAGATGAACTGCCTTCAGGGTACAGATGAAAGCACGACATTGCTCACATTGCTTCCAGTGTTTACTTTAGCCAGCCAAGTGCTGGCTTCTTTTTATTAATTAATCCAATCACCCTTTGTTTAAAATATTTGAATTTTTAAGTCAGATTTTTAAGCTTTAATGCTATCTCTTCTCAATTAGACTGTAAGAACCATTGAGGAGATTTAAATATGATCCATTTACGCAAAGCCTCAGATCGTGGCCATGCCGATCATGGCTGGTTAACTAGTTGGCATACCTTCTCATTTGCCAGCTATTACGATACTAATTTTATGAATTTCTCAGCATTGAGAGTCATTAATGAAGATTTCATCAAAGCAGGTCAAGGCTTTGGTACCCATCCGCATAAGGATATGGAAATACTGACCTATGTTCTTTCTGGTGCCGTTGAACACCAGGATAGTATAGGAAATAAAGAGCGAGTACCTGCTGGTGAATTCCAAATTATGAGCGCAGGTACCGGCATTCGCCACTCAGAATACAATCCGAACAGTGATAGCCAATTGCATCTGTATCAAATTTGGATCATCCCAAGTAAAACGGGTTTAACACCGCGCTATGAACAACGCCGTTTTGATGATGTACAAGGCCGCCAATTGGTGCTCTCGCCTGATGCCCGGGATGGTTCAATGAAAGTATTTCAGGATATGACTTTATGGCGTTGGGTACTTAAGGATCACGAAACCACCGAATATGTTACAGAAAAAAGCCGTTATATATGGATTCAAGTCATTCGTGGCGAAGTAACGGTTAATGGTGTCAAAGCCACCACCAGCGATGGTCTGGCTATTCGAGATGAAGTCAATCTTCAACTTAGCACCAGCAGTGATAGTGAAATATTGTTGTTTGACCTTCCTCCAATATAAATATCAAATAAGCCTCACCCTAACGGATGAGGCTAAAAAATTCACAATTACAGTTTAGGGCCTGCTTTCACTAAAGCTTCCCCCGCCGGGGTATCGGTATATTTATCAAAGTTGTCGACAAAACGATGAGCCAAATCTTTCGCCTTCTCTTCCCATTGAGATTTATCTGCATAAGTCTTACGTGGATCAAGAATATCGGTATCCACACCCGGCAACGCTGTCGGAACCGCTAGATCGAAAATAGGTAATGTAATGGTATCAGCCTCCTCAATATCACCATTTAGGATGGCATCAATGATTCCACGGGTATCCTTAATCGAGATCCGTTTACCCGTTCCGTTCCAGCCAGTATTTACCAGATAAGCCTTAGCACCTTCTGCCTGCATACGTTTTACCAACACTTCCGCGTATTGGGTTGGATGCAAAGTCAGGAATGCAGCACCAAAACAAGCAGAAAATGTAGGTGTTGGTTCAGTCACACCACGTTCGGTACCTGCCAATTTTGCCGTAAAACCAGATAGGAAGTGATATTGAGTCTGTTCAGGTGTCAGGCGAGATACCGGAGGTAACACACCAAATGCGTCCGCAGTCAGGAAGATGACCTTAGTTGCATGACCCGCTTTGGAAACCGGCTTAACAATGTTTTCAATATGGTAGATAGGATAAGAAACACGGGTGTTCTCAGTTTTTGAACCATCATTGAAATCAACCGTGCCATCTGTCAGTACAGTAACATTTTCCAGCAACGCATCACGTCTAATCGCATTGTAGATATCAGGTTCCGCTTCTTTGGACAGATTGATGGTTTTCGCGTAACAACCACCTTCAAAGTTGAATACACCGTCATCATCCCAACCGTGCTCATCATCACCAATCAGCTTACGTTTTGGATCAGTAGAAAGTGTGGTTTTACCTGTACCAGATAAGCCGAAAAAGACCGCAACGTCCCCTTTCTCACCCACGTTAGCAGAACAGTGCATCGAAGCAATGCCTTTCAGTGGCAACAGGTAGTTCATCATAGAGAACATCCCTTTCTTCATTTCGCCACCGTACCAGGTACCACCAATAAGCTGCATACGCTCTGTCAGGTTAAACGCAACAAAGTTTTCAGAGTTCAAACCCTGCTCTTGCCATTGCGGGTTGGTGCATTTTGCACCGTTCATCACAATAAAATCTGGTTTGAACTCAGCCAACTCTTCATCTGACGGACGGATAAACATGTTTTTAACAAAGTGGGCCTGCCACGCAACTTCTGTGATAAAGCGGACTTTCAATCGTGTATCTGCATTAGCACCACAGAAAGCATCAACTACAAACAAACGTTTGCCTGAAAGCTGTTTAGTTACCAAACCTTTCAGATATGTCCATGTTTCCTGCTGTAATGGCTTGTTATCATTTTTACCTTTTCCCTGGTCAGCCCACCATACAGTGTCACGGGTGACATCATCACGAACAATGTACTTATCTTTGGGGGAACGCCCCGTGAAGATCCCCGTATCGACAGCCACAGCCCCCAGGTTGGTCAGAGTGCCACTCTCGCAGCCTTCGAGTGAAGGTTTGGTTTCTTCTGAAAATAACAACTCATAGCTTGGATTATAAATAGTTTCATTAACATCATGGATTCCATAGTCCGCGAGTTCCTGCGGGGTAATACCTTTAACACTCATGTTATTGCTCCTGGGTAGTCACGCTTTTTCTGTGAGCAATAATAAATAGTTATGATTAATTAACAGCGATAGTTATCAAAAAATTGAAAACCCACTATTTTTTTAAGTTTAATCTGGGGCCAAAGGCACAAAAGCAGTTTTGAATATGATGGATATTGATAGCAAGGCGCGAATCCGCGCCTTAAGAGGTGAGAAAATTTGTTTAGATAGAATATCAATGGAGCCGGTTCTTTTTTTCTGTTCTGATTGCAGCAAGATCATCAGCATCAAAAATATAATGCGTGCCACAATACTCACACTCCATATCAATGTTGCCATCTTTCTGCAAAATATGATTAACATCCTCATCGGAAAGTGTAACTAATGTGTCAGCACAACGTTGGCGAGAACAAGTACAACGAAATTCGACCGCTTGCGGTTCATATAATATGACATCCTCTTCATGATAAAGGCGGTGCAAGATCTCCTTAACTTCCAATGAAAATAACTCTTCACCTTTAATGGTTGCAGTAAGTTGCGCCAGATGATCAAAAGCTTCTGTACACCCCTGTTCCGCCGTCGGCAGAATCTGTAGCAACATACCACCAGCAGAAACTCTTCCATCCTGAATGCCAGTACGGATAAATAGACGAGTAGGTAACTGTTCAGACTGTCTGAAATAATCATCAAGGCAATTCGCCAGTGTTTCACCTTCCAATGCAACTACTCCCTGATAACGCTCACCATGAGTTGGCGTAATGGTAATAACCATATAGCCAGTACCAACCATCTGTTTCAAACTGCTATTTTCAGTCACTAATCCATCAACACGAGCGACACCACGCATTTGTTGCTGATGATTGCCATTAATCACTGCCAGTTTGACCGGGCCATCTCCCTGAATCTGAACCGTAATATCACCATCAAATTTCAGTGTTGCAGTTAATAGACTGGTTGCTACCAACAGTTCTCCCAATAATTGCTGTACCGGCTGCGGGTAGTCATGATTTTCCAAAATATGCTGGTAAGTTTCACTGGCTAAAACCAGTTCACCACGTACAGAATAATTCTCAAATAAAAAGCGGTGTAATTGGTCGTGTTTAAACATAAATATCTCTCATTCGAGCAAGTTATTCCTGCCCACTTAATTTAGTGTTTTTAAACTTAATCAGCGTGCGTCTTTCTTTTTTATCCGGTCGGCGATCAGGATGAGGCATAGTTAATGCATTCATTTTTCGAGCAATTGCCATTTTTTCCCGGTTAGCAATACTCGCTTCCGTCTCTTGGTAAAGTTGCTGCGCCTCCGGCGCACTGCGCCGATGATTGCTTAGTGCAAGAACTTCAACTATACGTTCATCATTACCTTGACGCAGTTTAATTTCAGCCCTTGGTTCAACCAATTTACTCGGTTTACTCCTTTGACCATTATAGTGAACTTTACCACCGTCTATCATTTCCCGTGCAATAGCCCGTGTTTTATAAAAACGAGCCGCCCACAGCCACTTATCCAGACGGACAGCTTGATCGGAGTCTGAATTACCCTTCATTTTTCCTCTCACTATCAGCTTCGACAAATAAAATAAATCCTAACATGCCATTGTCGATTATCGCCAATGCGTAGGCGGAAAAAGTGTATTAAAACAGTTATCGTAATATTGACTGATTTTGTTTATACGTTGTTTATTCTGCCGATTTTTCTTAATAACCAGCACAAAACTAATGATTAAGGTCGTAAAAAGAGCCAAGAATAAAATAGTGGTACCAATACAACGAGCAAGTGTCATGGTATCTAGTTCACTATGCAGCACAATCCGGCGGGTTCCATTACTATCTACGGACAATTCCATGACAATTCCCGTTGTCTCAAAGGGTGTTTGCAATACCATATCCGATAACCGCTGTAACTCACGCCATTGTTCCAACGCACTATGATCTTCCAAGGCACTATGGTCATAAGAGATGATGGCTGGCGTTATATATTCAACCAGTTGTTTGCCTTCATCACTGATAAGTAGAACACCGCCAGGAGAAGGGCTATTAAGCAGCATTGCAACTTTATCTATTTCCCGGTAGATAAATGATGATGTCGTCGCATCAACCAATTTCCCCAAAGCTTCAGCACCTGCCGGGCGCAATAAAACATGAGTGCCATCCAGCTTGCCACTTTCTGCATTCTTTAACAAAGTTAGCCAATCAATAGCACTACCCAGGTTAACCAAAGCATTTTTCAATCGTAAACAGTCTGTTTCTTTTTCACATAATTTTTTAGTTTTCAATATAATATCAGAGAAATCTTCCAATAAGATCATACTAGATTTGAAAATCTCCTGAGTAAGGTCTGAATTTATTACATCGTCATTTTCCTGTAAACGTAATTGTTTATTAACAGTCGCGATCAGTTTAGCTGCATTTTCTATAATTTCTGATTCTGGTATTGGCAGTGGATTAACCCTATTCCAATATATCCCCGAACAATCTAACGGAGAAAAATAGGTGTCGCCTTTACCGTTCATATTGTTTGGGGGCATATAACACATACCAATCCCTTTTGCTTTTAGGATATCCCCAACTCGCAATTCCATCCCTTCTATCATATCAGCGTCAGTGATAACTTTTGTGATGCTGCCACGCAACCAAGCAAAACTGAGTTTCATCGGTACATTAACTGGCTGATAAAAATAGAGTAGTAACATAATAAGCAAGCAGCTAACGATCATCATGAGATTTTTTCCATAACGACGATAAGGGTAATTTTTCTCTTCATCATGCAAAGAGAGATAATGCCCTTGCCTGACTACCTGACCGTTAGTGTAAATATCAATATTGGTTTTCTGATCAAAATAGTGAGCAACATAGGGCTCCCAATGAGGAGGATAGATTAAATCAATCCCACCAAGAGAAATATTACTCATTTGTCCTTGTTCAAATTCGCCAAATAATCCCCATCGTTTTGGTATACCGGTAAGACAGTGAATATCCTGGCGCCTGCATATTGAAAGTGGGCAAAGTAATGGCCAAAAACTGACAACGACTAAACTACCTGCAATCAACATCAGCCACGGCAAAAGCAGTGCCGGTGAAAGTAACGCAAGAAACCAAATGAAAAATCCGAAACACAAAAATCCCCCCTCCCAAATACCCGATGAGTGATTCAACCGGTATTCCTCCAATGTCTCTTTACGAATATTTTGTAACTTTACGCTAGTTTCACCATTTTTTTGGATCGATGCCTGCTGATGAGATATATCTGAGATTACCGGAGCAGAAGGAAAATCCTGTTGAAAATCTTTCAGAAAGTGACCATTAATCGAAACAACCAGTGGTATTGTCGCGGTGTGAACAACATCAATAATATTCTGCTGTTTAATAAAAGGCTCAAGGAAAAACGGCAAATGAATTTCTGCTATATCAATATAATAACGCCAGCTATGTCGTTCATCTGAGGCAACAGAAAACCGGGTAATAGAATGACAGATAGTATAAACCATATCATTTTTACCCATCAGAATTGGCCAACTTGTTTTATTAATACGGTCTGTTACAACTGCCGGCAACACTCGATTCAAATAACATTCAATAGCCTGGTATTCATCAGCATTAAGTTTACGATAAGTTGGTTCAGCAACAGAAGGCAGATAACGGGCGCTATCATGTAGCTTCCATTTGAAAATCAGAAAGGAAGCCATGACAATCAGGCTAATTATCAAGATAGCCAATATAACGACTGTTACTCTCATTTTATCCCTATGCCTATGACAATCTTGCTATTGTTGTTTGCAAATTAGCAACTACACGTTAAGTTCTGAATTAGGTTATTTCTATTTATTTTTTTAATTTATTTTACAATGAGCTACATAATAACGCACTAAACTATATACAACATAGATCTATTTCCAAAGAGGATAAAGATAACAGTAACAACAATAACCAGCGATAATCACTATCATTTATCAAAATAATCAGCCATATTTAGTCAAGCTATGGAGTGTACCTAATTTCATCATAAAATCTAAGGTTAATGAAATAATTTATGACGTAATAATGCACAGGCACTCAACTCAACCAATATTAAACCATCAGGGGCAATTATGAATGACCTGAAAAACCCTAAAATCCTAAACATAGAGGACATTGCCCATTCACGTTTATTTCATATTCAGTCAGTTGATCTCGAATTTAGTAACGGTGTAAAACGCGTTTATGAACGGATGCGTCCGGCCAATCGGGAAGCTGTTCTGATAATCCCGGTCATTGGGGATGAATTGTTACTTATTCGTGAGTATGCAGTCGGCATTGAGCAGTACGAATTGGGCTTTCCTAAAGGCGCGATCGACCCTGGGGAAAGTATCTTCGAAGCAGCTAACCGTGAATTAAAAGAAGAAGTCAGCTTTGGTGCCAGAAAAATAGAACAATTAGCCAAACTCACTATGGCCCCATCCTATTTTTCCAGCAAAATGAACATTGTTATTGCCGAAAATCTCTATCCAGAAAGCCTGGAAGGGGACGAACCTGAACCACTACCACAAATACGTTGGCCGATAGCAGATATGATGTCATTACTGGATCACGGTGATTTCAACGAAGCACGCAATGTCTGCGCCCTATTTCTGGCACAAAAATACTTAACACACCGTTGAAGTTCACAGGCACAACAGCGCTTCGTTGTGCCTGTTTTATCATCAGAATAACTCCTGACTTTCACCATTCTCAATTAAAGTCGTGCCAACTTCTTGCACCGCACTCTCTGTAGGTTGAGTGCCGTCAATGAAGTATTCACTACGGGTATCTCCGCCGCCGCCAGCAAGTTTACCTGTTTTACGATCTATCACGGCAGAAACAATCCCCGGAGGAGGTGTAACTTCTTTTTCAGGAACCCCCTCTAGCGCAATTTTCATAAAATCATCCCAAATTGGCTGCGCACTCTTAGCACCCGCCTCACCGCCACTGGCTGCTGTACGGCCAAGGCTTCTACGATGGTCATCAAAACCAATCCAAACCGTCGTGACAATATCTGGCCCATAACCTGAGAACCAAGCATCTTTTGAACTATTAGTTGTCCCAGTTTTGCCACCAATATCACGACGTTTCAGATCGCGTGAAGCACGCCAACCCGTACCTGACCAACCCGGCTCACCAAAGATATTGCTATTCAAAGCATCATGGATCAAAAATGCCAACTGAGTACTGATAACATGAGGAGCATATTCTTGCGCACCTTCACGGCTATCAATTACCGGAGCTCTTTCCAATTCAGGTAACGGCAATATCTCTTGTTGGCTGACATGAGATTGAGCAACATTCTCAATCGAGTTTTCAGAAAGTTCGATTGAACGTACCGTATCCCCATAAATTACTGGAATATCGCACTGCGGACATGCAATTTTAGGTTTAGCCTCAAAGAGAACATCGCCATCTTCGTTTTCAATCTTAGTAATAAAGTAAGGATCGATCAGATAGCCACCATTGGACATAACCGAATACCCTCGTACCATTTGCATTGGTGTGAATGATGGCGAGCCCAAAGCCAGAGATTCTGTTCGTACTATATTTTGTGCCGGGAAACCAAATCGTTGCAGGTAATCAGCGGCATAATCGACTCCCATTGCTCGCATTGCTCGAACCATCACGACGTTCTTCGATTGCCCTAATCCCTGACGCAAACGGATTGGCCCAACATAAGTCGGTGGTGAGTTTTTCGGACGCCAGTCAGTACCGGCTCCTGCATCCCAACGACTAATTGGTAAGTCATTCAGCAATGAAGCCAATGTCAGCCCTTTATCCATCGCTGCGGTATAGAGAAATGGTTTAATATTAGAACCAATTTGACGTAATGACTGAGTGACACGGTTAAATTTACTCAAATTGAAATCAAACCCACCCACCAGCGCCTTCACAGCACCATCATTCGGATCAATAGAGACCAAAGCAGCATTAGCTTCCGGCACTTGTGCCAACCACCAAATATCCTTTACTTTCCGAACCCAAACCTGTTCACCAACTTGAACCACTTCATTCACACTACGAGGAACCGCACCCTGCGCACTATCAGATTTGAACTTTCTGGCCCAACGGACACCCGCCATTGGCAATTCCGCACTACTGCCATCAGGCAACATCACTATCGCCTGAGCACTACCCGCTCTGGTCACCACAGCCGGCATTAATGATCCATAATTAGCCAAAGTCTTAAGCTTCTTAACAATCTGTTCTCGATCCCAAGCAGGTTCGCCCACTTTCCACAAAACTTCCTGCGCCCCACGGTAGCCATGACGCACATCATAATCAATGAGGTTATTACGAACCGCATCCATGGCAGCTAACTGAAGTTTACGGGTAATCGTGGTATAAACTTTATAACCGTCGGTATAAGCATTCTCACCATAACGCTCAATCATCTCCTGACGCACCATCTCGGACAAATAGGGCGCAGAGAAAGCAATCTGAGGTGCATGATAATTAGCAACCAACTTTTCACTTCTAGCTTGATTATATTGCTGCTGAGTAATATAGCCCTCATTGAGCATACGGCTCAGAACCACATTCCGGCGGTTAATCGCTCGGCCATAAGAATAAAGCGGGTTAAACGTAGAAGGTGCCTTTGGCAAACCAGCAATCATGGCTATTTCACTCAGTGTCAACTCATTGACACTCTTACCAAAATAAACTTGAGCCGCAGCCCCAACACCATAAGCCCGGTAACCAAGGTAAATTTTATTAAGATAGAGTTCGAGGATCTCATCTTTATTCAGCAATTGCTCAATCCTGATGGCCAGAAAAGCTTCCTTGATTTTACGCATCAACGTCTTCTCAGGAGTGAGAAAGAAATTTCTCGCCAGTTGCTGAGTAATGGTACTTGCCCCTTGTGATGCATGACCTGAACTCATCGCGACAGAGGCTGCCCGGATAATCCCTACAGGGTCAACCCCGTGATGTTCATAAAAACGGCTGTCCTCCGTGGCAATGAACGCCTTCACCATAATGGGTGGAATTTCGGACAGCTCAAGAGGCATACGGCGCTTTTCACCATATTGGGCAATAAGCTCGCCATCTGCACTGAACACCTGCATTGGTGTCTGTAATTGAACATCCTTTAATGTCGCCACATCAGGTAACTGAGGCTCGATATATTTGTACATACCAAAAATCGAGGCCGTTCCCAGAAAAATGCAACTCACGACAAAGACTAGAAAATACTTTACGAACTTCACCTGAAATTTCCCATGCCATGTTAGTCGGGTGGTTTATAAACAATCGGCGCGTAGTATAAAGGTTACACAGCACCTTGAATATGGTCTTTTATTAAAATTACTGATATGGAGATCGATATATGTATTCACCAAAATGGTATGTCGGATTGGACATCCAAAATGGCATCCTTCGCGCCGTCGCAGCTATAAAACGCCGAGATGGCTGGCAGCTTCGCCACTGCTGGCAATATCTTTTATCTGACGCTGTCATGCCAGAGGGCCGTTTACAACGGCCAGAAATATTATGTGATATTTTAAATCAATGGCGCCAAGAATTACCTAAAAAAATCAGTTTCAGACTTGCCCTACCTGTACAACAAACATTGCAGAAGAGTCTGATTTTACCTCCAGATATCAATCTTAAAGAGCCGGAACAAGGCTGGTTTATCAACGCCAGTGCCGAGAAACAATTTCCCTTTAACACCCGAGAACTAGCGCTGGATTACCGTATTATTGAACAAAACGCCTACATCAGCGCCGCTCGCCAGAAAGATCTCAACCTCTGGCTACAATGTCTTGCACAAGCAGGAATATTTCCAGACGCCATTGATATTGCCCCCTGTGCCCTACGCTATATAGCGCAATATGCTGGCGTTCCCGCTGATAGTTGGCTGTTACACAGGCAACAATCTGGTTGGCTATGGGTATCTCCTGCCAATGTCCCCTTCGCTTATGATCTAGTATCAGCAAATACAGCTGTTTCTCCACAGCAGATTATCCGTCAATTATTTGCTTCATCTATGGCTGAACAGCCTGTTTACTTCAGTAGCTACCAACAAGAAGCCCTACCTGAAGGAACTTACTCTTGGGATATGTTGACAGCATTTCGTCACTATCAACCACCACTGCCAATCCAACTGATGGAATATGTGATAGCTGGTGGTTTAGCACTCAGACCGGATGATAAGTAACGATGTATCAGGTTAATTTTCTACCTTGGCGCCAAACCCGGCTAAAACATCGTTATCGTTGGTGGGCGATTCTTCTCTTATTGCAATTGATGTTGTGGCTGACAGTGCTCGTCTGGATGTTATTAAAACAACAGGAAACGATTAACCAGTATCAAAGACAATGGCAGCAACTCAACCAGCAACAATTATATTTGCAACAACAGATAACTCAGACAGAGGAGGCGGTTAATCTTCACAACAAACTGGCCTATAAATTAAAACAACAACAAACGTGGCTGAAACAGAACCAACAACATTGGCAATTATTCAATGAATTACCTGAATTATTACCGGAAGGAAGTTGGTTAACCGCTTTCGATGATCAGGCAGGTCAATTAAAACTGGTTGCTAATAGTCTGGATTATTCCAGTATGACGTCTCTGCTGGATAATCTTGAAAACAACGGGCAATTGTCTGAAATTCAACTAAAAAAGATGACCACTACCGAACAACAAATTAGACAATTTATTATTGACGCTAACTGGCAGACGGAGATATCCGATGATAAAAAGTGACTATCTATGGTGGTTTGCCAAACCAACCTGGCTGCTCTTTATCTGGCAGCAAGCTATTATCATGCCATTTCTGATTCTGTTTTATCTTTTCTTCTGGCAAGAAAGAATTGAACAGCGAAGTAGCCTGACACAAAAAATAGCAGCTCAACAAATCAATACCAAAGCAGCCAATGAACGACTAAATCAGCTACCGATATTGGAAGATATACAACAACACATCAACCAAATAGAAAATGTACTCAGTAAGCCGCGACAAAATGAGGTAAAAATTACCACAATAAAACAATTACAACAGCCATTGATAAACTCTGGCGCGCAAGTTCTTGAGTGGCAACGTAAAAAAGAAGGGGAAAAAACGCTCTGGCAAATCACAATTTGTTTGAACTACGAACAGATGCTAAGTTTTCTTGAGGCGTTACAAGCGTTATATCCACCACTGCTGATTAAACAGCTTTCCATTTCACCATCAGGTGAATCTCTAAACGTCAAAATCACCCTGTCAGAAACCTCACATGAGGAATTTTATGACTAAAAAATTTATTCTGTTTATCCTTTTTCTGCCCGCTATTGTTGTTGCAGAAATAAGAAATCCTTTTGCTCCCCCGATGATAGAGCCAGAAGAGCAATCGGTTGAGTTATTTGATCAATCAGTCAATGAGACCGAAATTCAGTCCCTCTCAACCGTATTACAATATGCAGATGCAGAAAGAATCGCCATGAATCTCAGGCAAAATACGCCCGCACTGATAACAAAAGAAGGTAAAGTTGATTTTGATCCTGAAACTAACAGTTTGATTTTACAGGATACCCCCATCGCCATCGCACAGATAAAAAGCTGGTTGAAAGAGATAGATACACCACAGCAGCAAGTGCAGATTACTGCACATATCGTGACCAGTAGCCGAGAAGCATTACATGAACTCGGCATTTACTGGGGTATGCCGATAGGAGAGCAGATTAATACATCAACTGGTATAAACCGCCTCAATATCAACCAAGCAGCCAACGATAACATGCATCGATTTGCGTTCAATATTGCCCGCATTCACACCAGTTTACTGGAAATGGAGCTCAGTGCCTTAGAACAAGAAAACCAACTAGATATTATCGCTAGCCCAAGACTAACCGCCTCACATCAACAGTTAGCCAGCATCAAGCAAGGCTCTGATATTCCTTACATCAGCCAAGAAAAAGAGAAAAGTACCGTGCAATTTAAAGAAGCCGTACTAGGAATGGAAGTCACACCCCATATACTGAGAAAAAACAAAATCAGGCTCTCTCTGAAAATCAGTCAAAACATGCCAGGGATCTCAATAAGTCAAGGAGGAGGTGAGAATTTAACCATCGACAAACAGGAAATAATAACTCAAGTTACTGTAAAAAATGGTGAAACACTTATTCTCGGTGGAATTTTTCAACAGAAAAAAGGCGAGCAAACCCAGAAGGTCCCTTATCTATCGGACATCCCACTAATTGGCTCATTATTCAACCAAAAAGGTCATAAACACAGCCGACGTGAGTTAGTCATATTTATTACACCTCAATTGATGGACATTTGATCAAAAATAAAAATATAACTATTATATCAGTGAGTTGGGTCTAAAAAACTTAACTGTTCCGTATGATGATGCGCAGATTTTTCCAACTAATCCTGTTTATAGATTTGACGCTGAGTCCGATTTAGCATACAAGAGTTAACTAATTGAGTGGTCGGGTTTAACATCACAATAATCAGCCAATGAAACCAGAGCTTCCGTCACAAAAAGCTCGTCGTTGATTTATATAGTTGCAAAACTGGCTGATGTACTGAGATAATTTTGTTATCTGATCTCACATTACCGCTCATGAGGTTTCAGTTTAGGTCCCGCTGCTGATTTTGATTAGCGGGGCGGGTTATCATTAACGAATAGTCTTAGTAATACCAAAAACATGGCAGAGAAACGTAATATCTTTCTGGTTGGGCCTATGGGTGCCGGCAAAAGCACTATTGGTCGTCAGTTAGCTCAGCAACTCAATATGGAGTTTTACGACTCCGATCAAGAAATTGAGCGACGTACCGGAGCTGACGTGGGCTGGGTATTCGATGTGGAAGGCGAAGAAGGCTTCCGCGAACGCGAAGAAAAAGTGATTAACGAACTCACTGAAAAACAAGGCATTGTACTGGCGACTGGGGGAGGTTCTGTGAAATCCAGAGAAACCCGTAATCGTCTGTCTGCCCGTGGTGTCGTGGTCTACTTGGAAACCACCATTGAAAAACAGTTAGCACGCACCCAGCGCGATAAAAAACGCCCCTTACTTCAAGTCGATGCACCAGCACGCGAAGTTTTAGAAAATTTAGCAAGCGAACGTAACCCTCTATACGAGGAAATTGCTGACGTCACTATCCGTACCGATGAACAAAGCGCTAAAGTTGTCGCTAACCAAATCATTGAGTTACTGGAAAAGAACTGATTTAAGCAAGTCTGTACAGCGATAAATAATTAAGGCGAAGGCTGCTTATGGAAAAGATCACTGTCACTTTAGGGGAACGTAGTTACCCAATTACCATTGCAAAAGGGTTATTTGACGATCCTTCTGCTTTTGCACCATTAAAAGCAGGCCAGCAAGTTATGCTGGTGACAAATCAAACCCTAGCTCCGCTGTATTTGGCAAAAGTAAAAGCTATCTTACAGCAAACCGGGATTCGGGTAGATGAAGTAGTTCTACCTGATGGTGAACAGTACAAATCTCTTTCCGTATTAAATGACGTATTTTCTGCTTTGCTGGAAAATAACCACAGCCGGGACACAACGCTTATCGCTCTCGGTGGCGGCGTAATCGGTGATTTAACTGGTTTTGCCGCTGCCTGTTATCAACGTGGTGTCCGTTTTATTCAAATGCCTACCACCCTTCTTGCCCAGGTTGATTCCTCTGTCGGAGGAAAAACCGCAGTAAACCATCCCCTTGGCAAGAACATGATAGGTGCATTCTATCAACCAGTCTCTGTGATGGTCGATCTTAATTGCCTGCAAACGCTTCCAGCCCGCGAACTCTCTTCCGGTCTGGCTGAGGTCATCAAGTACGGTATCATTCTCGACAGCGTATTTTTTAGTTGGCTTGAAGATAATATGGATAAACTCCTGGCTCTTGACAACCAAGCAATGGCTTACTGCATCCGTCGTTGCTGCGAATTGAAAGCTGAAGTTGTCGCAGCAGATGAGAAAGAATTGAGTGGCTTGCGTGCCCTACTGAATCTTGGTCACACCTTCGGTCACGCCATCGAAACAGAAATGGGATATGGTGTCTGGTTACATGGGGAAGCAGTTGCCGCCGGAATGGTCATGGCTGCAAGAACAGCTCAACTTGTTGATAATTTCTTTGAACAGGATACTCAACGTATTATCCGATTGTTGGAGCGGGCAAATCTGCCTGTACGCGGGCCACAAAACATGCCACCAGAAGCCTACCTCCCACATATGATGCGAGATAAGAAAGTTATAGCAGGTAAATTACGACTGGTTCTTCCAACAAAAATAGGTAAAGCTGATCTTCGCTCAGATATTGAACACAACTGTGTTCTTGACGCTATCCGTCAGTGTTTACTATGAAAGTGTGTAAATTTTAAGTAAGTTGTATGCTTATAGCATTAAATTAAATGTTTTTTTGCATCCATCTGGTTGTTGTGTCATAAAATAACGACTCTATCAGACAAATTTCTATCTTCGTTAAGTCAGCCTGCCGGACTGACTTCAATTGCAATTGGCAGTATTGGCTCTGTTTGGAGGGCATATGGACGAATTCAAATCAGAAAATGAACAAAGAGCAAATAACGAGTTTAGGCCAGATACCTCAGATCGCCGTCCTTCACGCTCGCGTCAGCCATTAAACAAACCCAAATTTGCGGTTTCACGTCAGCAAATGATGCTCGGCATTGGGATTTTAGTGCTGCTACTGCTGATTATTGCTATCAGTTCTGCCTTAAAAGCCCCAACTGAACATGAAAAACAGCAATCGCCAAATGTTGCCGAGAAGAATATTGATTTATCAAGTTCATCATCCAGCAACGATGACAATCAATCCATAACATCAGAGAATACCACTACAGATACAATCAACAGACCACAGGAAATCAATGTTCCTCCTGT
This sequence comes from Photorhabdus sp. RM71S, assembly GCF_042879355.1. Taxonomy (NCBI): domain Bacteria; kingdom Pseudomonadati; phylum Pseudomonadota; class Gammaproteobacteria; order Enterobacterales; family Morganellaceae; genus Photorhabdus; species Photorhabdus sp. RM71S. Next base: position 46,310 of record NZ_JBHFKV010000030.1, read on the forward strand.
CAGTGGTACTTCAACTCAACCTCATCAGCTTCAAACTAACAATGGCGAAACCCAAAATCAGCGCATTGAATTATCAGGAAATATTCCTGATGCACTGACTCAACAACAAAGTAATATAAATCACGCAGTACAGAATCTGAATCAAACCCAACAATCACTGCCAGTAACACCGCCACCGGTGGTACAGCAGAAATCAGAAAATATCCGTCCACTGAAATCAGAAACACCAGCTAAATCAAAACTATCGACAAGTCATGCTAGCAGTAAAAACAATGTGGTCAGTAGCACCAGTAGTGATCAATTAAAAACCCCGGCAAACCACTACACTTTGCAATTAAGTAGTGCCAGCCGCTCAGATACACTGACCGCTTTTGCTAAAAAGCATAATCTTACCCATTACAAAGTTTATGAAACTAAACGTAATGGAAAAGTTTGGTTTGTTTTAATTCATGGTGATTACCGTTCCGTTTCTGAAGCCAAACGGGCCGTTTCATCTCTACCAGCCGAGATTCAGGCGAAAAAACCTTGGGTTAGAACGATGCAGCAAGTGCAACAAGACCTAAGAAAATAAAACAATATTTATTAGGCGCTGATATGCTGTCCTAAACAGAGTACAATCTGCGGCTCTGGAATGATTGAGTAATTAATTGACAGCATGAAAAAAAAACGCGCTTTCTTAAAATGGGCCGGTGGAAAATACCCGTTGGTAGATGATATCAAACGTCATCTGCCAGCCGGTAGTTGTCTGATAGAGCCATTTGTTGGCGCAGGTTCTGTCTTTTTGAACACAGACTACGATTCTTATATCCTCGCTGATATCAACAGTGACCTGATTAACCTGTACAACACAGTAAAACTCAGGGCTGATGAGTTTATCGTCCACACACAGCCTCTGTTTACCCAAGAATACAATACAGCCGAACATTTTTATCAGTTACGAGAGCAATTTAACCAAAGCACTGACCCGTTCCATCGCAGCGTGTTATTCCTTTATCTCAATCGCCATTGTTACAACGGCCTCTGTCGTTATAATTCTCATGGTAAATTTAACGTACCTTTTGGCCGTTATAAAAAACCCTACTTTCCCGAAGAAGAATTACACTGGTTTGCTGAAAAAGCCCAAAATGCGACTTTTATCTGTGAGCACTACCAACACACGTTGAACGAAGCACATAAAGGCTCAGTTATCTATTGCGATCCTCCTTATGCTCCTTTGTCAGCAACAGCGAACTTTACGGCGTATCACACCAATAGTTTTAACGTTGCAGATCAGGAAAATCTGGCAAATATTGCATTTAAGTTATCATCAGAACGTGCAATTCCTGTTTTGATATCCAACCACGATACGCCAATGACGCGAAAATGGTACTATCAGGCTTCACTTCATATTGTCAAAGCACGTCGTACTATCAGCAGGAATATCCTTGCCCGCAGTAAGGTAGACGAACTTTTGGCATTATATCGCTGATTTATCCACTCCCCTTTTGCCTGGCAATTAAGGGATGATAGAAACGATTTGGAGAAGATAATGAAAGACTTTCTGATTGCCCCATCCATTTTATCTGCAAATTTTGCGCGGCTGGGTGAAGATACAGCTAAGGTGCTGGCAGCAGGGGCTGACGTTGTTCACTTTGATGTGATGGACAACCATTATGTCCCTAACCTGACTATCGGGCCTATGGTCTGCCAGGCTCTACGAGATTATGGCATCACTGCACCAATCGATGTCCATTTGATGGTAAAACCGGTTGACCGCATCATCCCTGATTTTGCCAAAGCAGGAGCGACTTACATTACCTTCCACCCAGAAACCAGCGAGCATATTGACCGCAGTTTACAACTGATCAAAGAGCATGGTTGTAAAGCTGGCTTGGTATTCAATCCTGCAACTCCATTGAGTTATCTTGATTATGTCTTGGATAAACTGGATATCATTCTATTGATGTCGGTAAATCCCGGTTTCGGTGGCCAATCTTTCATCCCTGGAACACTAGAGAAACTGCGTCAGGTTCGTAAAATCATTGATGAAAGCGGTTATGATATTCGTCTTGAAGTAGACGGTGGCATTAAAGCTAACAACATTGCCGCAGCAGCAACCGCGGGAGCAGATATGTTTGTTGCTGGCTCAGCTATTTTCAATCAGCCTGATTACAAAACTGTTATTGATAATATGCGTAGTGAATTGTCAAAGGTATCTCATGGCAAGTAAGGTATTAAAAGGCATTCGTGCTATCGCTTTTGATCTGGACGGCACACTGGTAGACAGCGCCGATGGTTTGGCTGATGCACTGGATCAAGCGCTGTTAGCCAAAGATCTCCCTGCTGCGGGAAAAGAGCGGGTTGCTGCTTGGGTAGGTAATGGCGCAGACATTATGGTCGAACGGGCGTTGACATGGGCCAGAGTCAAATTGACCGCGCAACTGCATAAAGAAACCCGTGAGCTATTTGACCGATTCTATGAAACAACTGTAACAACAGGCAGTCAACTGTTCCCAGAAGTCAAAGCTACATTGGCTGAACTGGCAAAACACAATTTGCCAATGGGTATCATCACCAATAAACCAACACCTTTCATTGCTCCTCTGCTGGCTTCTTTAGGCATCAGTGAATATTTTTCATTAGTGTTAGGTGGTGATGATGTTAAAGAGAAAAAGCCACATCCGGCACCTATTTATTTAACAATGGGCACATTCGGACTGCGTAAGGAAGAATTGCTCTTTGTCGGTGATTCCCGTAATGATATTTTAGCAGCACAAGCGGCTGGTTGCCCTTGTGTTGGTTTAACTTATGGATATAACTACGGTGAATCTATTGCATTAAGCAATCCAGATTGCATATTAACGAATTTTTCGGATCTGCTATCCATAATTGGACTCCCATATTTAAAACTTCAGGAAGCATAATAAAATGAATAAACCCACTGTATCTGAAACACTAAACTCCCAAAAACCTATTGTATTCAGCGGCGCACAGCCTTCCGGTGAATTAACCATCGGTAACTATATGGGGGCGTTACGTCAGTGGGTTAAAATGCAGGATGATTATGACTGCATCTATTGCATTGTTGACCAACATGCAATTACAGTCCGCCAGGACTCAAAAGAGTTGAGAAAACGCACTCTGGATACACTAGCTCTCTACCTGGCTTGTGGCATTGACCCAGAGAAAAGTACTATTTTTGTCCAATCTCATGTCCCACAACACGCTCAGTTAAGCTGGGTTCTAAACTGTTATACTTATTTCGGTGAACTCAGCCGCATGACTCAGTTTAAAGACAAATCAGCTCGTCATGCCGAAAACATCAATGCAGGCTTGTTTGACTATCCTGTACTGATGGCGGCGGATATTTTGGTATACCAAACAAATCAGGTTCCTGTAGGTATCGATCAGAAACAACATCTTGAATTGAGCCGTGATATTGCTCAACGATTTAATGCCATCTACGGCAATATCTTCTCTGTACCAGAACCGTTTATCCCAACCGGTGGTGCCCGCGTTATGGCCCTTCAAGACCCAGAAAAGAAAATGTCCAAGTCAGATGATAACCGTAACAACGTTATCGCTCTGTTGGAAGATCCAAAATCAGCCGCTAAAAAGATAAAACGCGCAGTCACAGATTCAGAAGAACCTCCTCGTGTTCGCTATGATCTGGAACAAAAACCGGGTGTTTCCAATTTATTAGATATCCTCGCGGGTGTTACTGACAAAACCATTCCTGAACTGGAAGCAGAATTTGAAGGCCAGATGTATGGTCATTTAAAAAGTGCTGTTGCTGATGCAGTTTCCGGTATGTTGACTGAGTTACAAGAGCGTTTCCACTATTTCCGTAATGATGAAATCCTGCTGAACAAAATCATGGCAGAAGGTGCAGCGAAGGCAAAAGCCCGCGCTCAGATTACGCTAGATAAAGTGTATGAAGCTGTTGGTTTTATTGCTCACCCTTAATTAAGAGATAAAATGTGCACGTTCACCACGTGCACATTCCAGGCTACAGAAAAGCAATACGATTGGACAAATTAAAACAGTATAAAGCAAGCTTAAACTGACCTATTTAAGATATTCCGATTTTTCATATTCGATTATTTAACTGGTTTATTAAAAAGTTTATTCTGCGGTTGAAAATATTATTAAAGCGGTTCATTTTGGAAAATATATTACCTGATTAACCTATTCATATTTACTTTTTTCGGGGAATATAACCATTAACAAAACCAATTTTTGCTTCTCATTTTCCATTGATAGTTTTATGATAGGCAAATTTTAAGCCATTATTAAAGGCCGTTGTTTTACCCTCTAGTTTTAATTTTAATAGTATAAGGTTTTAACCGTTGTTTTTACCACTTTTAATCACCTGATTTTTATTCGGTTTAATCGGAAGTTCTTTGTCACCCTGATACCGATGTACTATGACGATCACAACCCACCCCACTTTCATGCCTACTACGATGAACATACGGAAAACATCCTAAAAAAGCCTATTCCTTGTACAGACCAATATCTGATTCACAAAAATAAGTCATTAAAAATCAGTTAACTATAAAAAAATCATTTTTTTCTCATATTCACTGTAAGAAATTGATGTGCGGTGCGACTAATCGAGTGAAGCAAATGCTCGTTTCAGCGAAGCAGTAATTCACCTTCTACACCAATATAAAAGGAACGTTCTATGACTAAACAAACGACAAAAGCATTACTGGCCCTAGCCTTAGGCAGCGCACTGATTACGGTAGGCACTTCAGCAATGGCGGATTCCGGCAGCAAAATGGAGAAATGCTATGGCGTTTCTCTGAAAGGGAAAAACGACTGTAAAGCAGGCGCAGGCACCACCTGTGCTGGTACCTCAAAAAAGGATTATCAGGGTAATGCCTGGAAAATGGTACCGGCGGGTTCCTGCGTAAAAATGAAGTCTCCGACCTCCCCAACTGGTTTTGGTCAACTGGACGCATTTAAAGAAGCGTAATTCTGGCATCAGGCAGGAGCTCATACGATGACAATTTCTTTACCCTCACATAGTGTCTCTCGTGATGCTCCTGACTGTCTCATGCTAAATAGGCTTCCGACCAGAGCAGGGATCGGGTTAAAGCCGGAGCATTTTCGCGCTATCCTGCGCGATAAACCCGACATTGGTTTTTTTGAAATTCACGCGGAAAATTATTTGGTTGCGGGAGGTCCGTTTCATCAAGCACTAACCGCCATTCGCCAAGATTATCCGCTCTCTATTCATGGTGTGGGCATGTCCATCGGAGGAGAAAGTCCTCTGAATCAGACTCATTTACAACGTGTTGCTGCGCTGGTTGAACGCTACCAGCCGACCGTTTTTTCTGAACACCTTGCCTGGTCGACGCACAACGAGCTATTTCTCAATGATCTGCTACCGCTGCCTTATACCGACGTCACGCTGACGCGGGTCTGCGAACACATCGATCAGGTACAAAATGCGCTGCGTCGCCCCATTCTGCTGGAAAACCCATCTACTTACATCGAGTTCAGTGCCTCAACCATGAGCGAGACTGACTTTATCTCCGAGGTGATACGCCGCACCGGATGCGGACTACTGCTGGATGTGAACAATCTCTATATCAGTGGCGTCAACCATAATCGCTGCCCACGGCAGATGCTATTCGAACTGCCACTTCACCGTGTCGGTGAAATTCATCTGGCAGGCTATACGGAAAGCCGCGATGGGGCAAACGACTTGCTGTTGATTGATTCACACGACAGTCATGTGACCGGGCCTGTCTGGGATCTTTATAACGAGACCCTGAATGAAACAGGGCCGATCGCCACCCTGATCGAATGGGACAGCAATATCCCACCATTAGACGTGTTACTAAACGAAGCCGGCCATGCCCAGCGTTACATTACGGAGAGCTCGAAAAATGCAACAACAACTGTATCAAGCACTTCTTGACCCCGACCTCGCGGTACCAGAGGGGCTGACAGTCTGGAACGATAGCGATCCAGCGGTACGTTTTGCGGTTTATCGTAATAATGTCATGGCGTCGCTGATCGACGCACTGGCCGAAAACTGCCCTGTCCTTCTCGCCCAGCTCGGAAAGTGCTTTTTTCGTGCGATGGCGGCGGAGTTTATACGTCAACAACCTCCACCCTCTCCTGTTTTGGCAAGCTATGGCGCACAATTGCCGGACTGGATTGCGACATTTCAGCCGTTGGCAGACTGGCCTTGGCTGAGCGATCTCACCCGGCTGGAAATGTTGTTTATCGAATCACTGCATGCAGCGGACCCTGCCAAACAGACGGCAGAAGCGGCCCCCGTTGACGACCCCGCACAGTTGCTGATGGCGCTCCATCCTTCGGTACGGCTCTTTAGTTCAGATTATGCCGTCTTCAGCCTATGGGCCTCACACCAACAAAATGAAAACGAGATGCTGCTGGACCCATTCCAGCCTGAACATATGTTGCTGTGCCGCGTTGACGACGACGTGCGAATAATGTTGCTCAGCCGTGCGGAAATGCAATTTGTTGCTATGCTCCAGTCCGGTCGGTGTCTTACCGAAGCCCTAGATATTGCCGCCAGGGAGGATGCAACTTTTGAGCCTCAGTCGGTTTTACAACGCATGCAGCACTATGGACTGATCCTTTCTCTATACAGCAACACGGAGCGCTAAAATGGCATTACTCAATATAGCATTACTCAAAATGTTAGCGTTAAAAGGGCAACACATTGCGCAGGAAAGTGTTATTCCCCTTCTGGCGCGCATTAGCCTTGCCGCAACATTCTGGCTGTCAGGCCAAAGCAAAGTGGTGGGATTAAACATAGATATTCTGGAGACACGCACACCCTGGCAATTAGGGATTCCGCGAGTTACCGATAGCTCCGTGTCGCTCTTTACCAGCGAGTACAAGCTTCCTCTACTGCCACCCGATGTTGCTGCCGTCATGGCCGCGACCGCAGAACACTTGTTTCCGCTGCTGCTGATTGTCGGATTAGCGACACGCTTCTCCGCGCTAGCATTAATGGTGATGACACTGGTGATTCAGATATTTGTTTATCCGGATGCCTGGCCTGTTCACGCTACCTGGCTGACGGCTCAGTTGTATCTGGTGACTTATGGCGGTGGGAGGTTTTCGCTTGATCGCCTGATTTACCGACATCGTACCTGATTCCCCCTCCCTACGTTACTTTATTTTGATTCTCATTTTCGCCACGAGCGAATGCGGAAGTGATAGTGCGCAGGTCGGCAAGCTGTTGTCTGAAGTTTCGGCACCCGTCGCATATTTTCAAATGCAGCATTAGCTGAACATGTTGAGAAAGCACGATTTTTTCATCCAGCGCCTGAGACATCAGGCGTGTAGCTTGGTAACAACTAAGCATATTTATCCTCCTGGGAAAACCAGCGTTGTGACAAACATTCGCGTAAACGCATACGCGCACGCCAGAGCATCACATTCAGGTTGCTGACCGAGAGCGCCATCTCCTGACAGATCTCCTGAGTCTCAAGACCAATAAATTCGCGCATCATAAATGCCCGTGCGTTTTGCGTTGGCAACTGTGTCAGACAAAGCTCGAAAACCGTCCAAAATTGCTCCTGTTCGGCCGCCTCATCCGGTAAATGCCAGCGCTGAGAATGCTCGTTTCGTGGCCAGTGACCAGACTCATCAAACAGCGCTTCGAAATTTTGCTCATCAACATCATCAGTCAGTTGCACGCTGCTGTGCCGATAACGCATACGCAAGGCGTCCGAGATTTTGTTGCGCAGGATCGTAAACACCCAGCTTTTCCAGGCGGCTCGTCCGGCAAAGGAAGAGGCATTCTTCATCGCCCCTTCCAGCGCCTCTTGAACAACGTCTTCCGCCTGATGAAAATCATTCAACTGCAAGCTAGCAAACTGCAACATCTGTTTATGCAGCATGGAAAAAAACTGCGGATCCCGCAGCAGATTATTGATATCGGACATCTTAGTTTCTATCTCAACAGGATTGTTCGGGATAACCGGGTATTACTGGCGGAATCGTTTAAATTCACTCACATGACTTAGGGACCGTTTGGGGAACGGGGACAATTCTAAATTAAATCTGTTTTTTGTACAGCAGGGGACGTGTCTTTTCCCCAGAGTCACCTATTTTTCGTTCAACTTCATAGCGTCATGGAGAAGTAAATCTGACCAGTTCTGCCGAGAGAGTGACCATGCAGATAATAGCTGCAATGGCAGAGTTTAAACAAGACTTACTGATAGAGCGCACTCATTTTGGTATTGCACGAGCTAAAGCAGTAGGAAAACACATGGGACGCCGTTCGGTACTTAATGAGGAACAACAACGAGTGGTGATTGAACATCTGAAAGTAGGAAGTAGTGTCAGTGCTAATGTGCACGTTCACCACGTGCACATTTTATTATTTCCCGAACAACCTACGGTTAAAATCCTCAATCTTTCCAAACATCACCCGCTTTTGCATAGTCAGGCTCCAACTGGCAGATAACCCAGCGGCACTCATCAACCGACGATATTGCTCTTCATCAAATGGCATATTAAAAGCAATCGCTACCGCTTCTTTAACCAAAACATCACTATTACGGGAAACAAGAACAAAAGGCTCATCCGGGCTAACATTTCCCGCTGCAATAATTCGGTAAAGCCAACCACAGCGGCCACTCCCCTGCATAATGGCAGAAAAATTACTGATACCGGAATGAGAATTGAGTTTGTAACAAGGCGAACGAGGCTGAGTTACCTGAAGCATGGCCTCTCCCCAACTGAAAATATCACCGATACAAACATTTTCTTCAGTCAACCCCGTTGTGGAAATATTTTCGCCAAACGCGGGAGCAATAAAGAAATCTTCCTGATCAGGAAATTGATGTTTCCAGAAATCGTAGTGTTCACGGGGATAATGGCAAAGCGCACGATCAGGGCCACCATGGAAACGGGTTTCGGCCTGTTCATCACCTTCTAATCCTAGAGAAGTCAGACGCAAGCTACCATCAACCATCCGTTTGTTAATTGCGCTGGCAGAAAGTTTTCCTGATATTTCAATTTTACCCGTATATACCTGCGGACAATACATAATTCACTTTCCTTATTGAAATCAGTCTGACATCACCATCATAAACCAATATTCAACCAATAAAAATGCCGGCAGTCATATCAGCCGGCATAGCAGAAAAGACAAATTATTCAGAAAGTTATTTCACTTTTTCCTGATAACGTATCGCTGCTTCATCCCAGTTAACAACGCTCCAGAATGCTTTAATATAGTCAGGACGACGGTTTTGGTACTGTAAGTAATAAGCATGTTCCCAAACATCCAGACCAATAATCGGATAACCAGATGCACCAGAAATCGCTTCACCCATTAATGGGTTATCCTGGTTAGCAGTCGATACAACCGCCAGTTTGCCATCATCTTTCAGTACTAGCCACGCCCAACCAGAACCAAAGCGGGTAGCCGCTGCCTGCTCAAATTTCTCTTTAAAAGAATCTATACTACCGAAATCGCGTTCAATAGCTTCTTTTAATGGACCTTGCAGAGTTGTGCCTAATTTCAGACCTTTCCAAAACAAGCTATGGTTAGCGTGCCCACCAGCATTATTACGAACAAAAGTACGTTTATCAGCAGGTATCTTATCTAATTGCTGAATCAGATCATCAATATCCAGTCCTGCCAGCTCAGGGAAGGCTTCCAGGGCGCTATTGGTATTATTAACGTAAGTCTGATGATGCTTGGTATGGTGGATTTCCATCGTCTGCTTATCAAAATGAGGTTCCAGAGCTTCATAAGAATAAGGAAGAGAAGGTAATGAATAGCTCATATCATGTACTCCAGTCATATAAGAATGGTTCAAAGTCCACACCTTGTGAACAACGTGATCATTATAGTTAATTAAATATTATTGGAAATGCTTATCAACACCATATTCTCATTATGGTTTTATCATACAACTGTGTTTCAGTGACTTATCAGTCAATTTGTCTATATTAAACATTATTATTGGATTAGGATTTTGAATTACTATTTTTGATTAGCAATTAAACCTAAATAAACCCGCCACACTAAATGACAATCACGTGAAAAATATTCTTTTTATTGCGTGATCTTCCGCGCAAAAAAAAAACAAAAATTCTCTTTACACTTTAGTTAACTTTGATTTGACATAATATTAACATTCGTAAGGAGAATATTATATGACCAAAATAATGAAGCACCCTATTCCTATCGCCATTGCAGAACATGCCCTGATGAATGAGCAACAATATCAACAAGACTACCAATTATCGTTGCAAGATCCCGACAGGTTCTGGGGTGAAAAAGGAAAAATTGTTGACTGGATTAAGCCTTACACCAAGGTAAAGAATACCTCTTTTGATCCTGGACATATCAATATCCGCTGGTTTGAAGATGGAACACTAAACTTAAGCGCAAATTGTCTCGATCGTCATCTAAAAGAACGTGGTGAGCAAACCGCTATTATCTGGGAAGGTGATGATCCAACAGAATCCAAAGCAATAACCTATCGTGAACTACACCATGATGTATGTCAGTTTTCCAATGTATTGAAAAATATGGGTATTAAAAAAGGCGATGTTGTTGCTATTTACATGCCGATGGTGCCAGAAGCAGCGGTTGCCATGTTAGCATGTGCCCGCATTGGTGCTATTCACTCTGTTATTTTCGCAGGTTTTTCTCCTGATGCTGTATCCGGGCGTATCATCGATTCAAACACCAAATTGGTCATTACCGCCGATGAAGGATTAAGAGCAGGACGTACAATCCCCCTGAAAAAGAATGTTGATGACGCATTAAATAATGCAGCCGTTGTCAATGTATCCAATGTGATCGTTTTTAAACGTACTGGAAATATTGGTCACTGGCAATCTGGCCGCGACCTTTGGTGGCATGAATTGGTAGCAGACGCGAGTGCTGACTGTCCAGTTGAAGAGATAAATGCAGAAGACCCACTGTTTATTCTCTATACCTCAGGCTCTACCGGTAAACCCAAAGGGGTACTGCACACCACTGGAGGTTACCTTGTATATGCATCTCTAACATTTAAATATGTATTCGATTATCAGCCGGGGGAAGTTTACTGGTGCACAGCCGATGTGGGATGGGTTACTGGACATAGCTACCTGCTCTACGGCCCCCTTTCCTGTGGCGCTATTACCCTAATGTTTGAAGGTGTACCAAACTATCCTGCGGTTAACCGTTTAAGTCAGGTTATTGATAAACATCAGGTAAATATCCTGTATACAGCACCCACAGCGATTCGTGCCCTGATGGCGGAAGGTGACAAAGCTATTGAAGGAACGAAACGTACTTCTCTGCGTATTATGGGATCAGTTGGCGAACCGATTAACCCGGAAGCTTGGGAATGGTATTACCAGAAAATTGGTAACAGCAAATGCCCGATTGTCGATACCTGGTGGCAAACAGAAACTGGTGGCTTCATGATCACACCACTGCCAGGCGCAACCGAACTAAAAGCAGGTTCCGCAACGCTACCTTTCTTCGGTGTTCAGCCCGCATTGGTTGATAATCTTGGTGAACTACTAGAAGGTGTTTGTGAAGGAAACCTGGTTATTACCGATTCCTGGCCAGGACAAGCACGCTCACTATTTGGCGATCATGACCGTTTCGAACAAACCTATTTCTCTACCTTTAAGGGAATGTATTTTAGTGGTGATGGCGCACGCCGTGATAAAGATGGCTACTATTGGATAACTGGCCGTGTTGATGATGTGCTGAATATTTCCGGCCACCGTCTAGGTACTGCTGAAATTGAATCTGCTTTGGTCTCTCATCCTAAAATTGCAGAAGCTGCTGTCGTAGGTACCCCACATAATATTAAAGGGCAGGCAATTTATGCCTATGTCACCTTAAATCACGGTGAAGAACCCTCTCCAGAACTCTATACAGAAGTCCGTAATTGGGTACGTAAAGAAATCGGTCCGATTGCTACACCAGATATCCTACACTGGACAGACTCCTTACCAAAAACCCGTTCAGGAAAAATTATGCGTCGTATCCTGCGCAAAATAGCCTCCGGCGATACCAACAATCTAGGAGACATTTCAACACTAGCAGATCCAGGAGTAGTAGAAAAATTGTTGGAAGAAAAACAAACAATGAATATTTCGTGACAGATCATGCCGCCTTATGGCGGCTGTAATCAAAATATAATAAATATAAGAGGATATACTCCGATGAATGACGACATTTACCAAGGGATCGAGAATAACCCGCGTTTCAAAGAATTGGTTGAAAAGCGGGGACGTTTTGCATGGTTGCTATCAATAATCACATTAATTCTGTATGTCGGTTTTATTTTTCTCATTGCATTTGCCCCAGAATGGCTAGGTACTCCCCTTTATAATGATTCCAGTATTACCCGTGGAATACCGGTTGGTATTGGTTTAATTGTTATTTCATTCATCTTAACCGGCTTATATGTAATCAGAGCCAATAGCGAGTTTGATCACCTTACCTCACAAATTCTCTGTGAGGTAAAGAAATGAAAAAGTTCCTGTTATTAGCAATAGTGCTATTTCCTCATCTCACCTGGGCTAACGCAATCTCTGAAACTGGAGAAAGGAAACCTATCAACATTCAGGCCATTATCATGTTTGTCCTGTTTGTTGGTTTTACACTCTATATCACTTACTGGGCCTCAAAAAAAACCCGCTCCCGTACTGATTACTACACGGCGGGGGGACGTATTACTGGTTTCCAAAATGGAATGGCAATTGCGGGAGATTTTATGTCCGCAGCATCATTCCTCGGCATTTCCGCTTTAGTCTATACGTCTGGTTATGATGGACTAATTTATTCTATCGGCTTCTTGATTGGCTGGCCTATTATCCTATTTCTGATTGCCGAAAGATTAAGAAACCTTGGACGCTATACTTTTGCCGATGTCGCTTCTTACCGGTTACAGCAACGCCCAATCCGTACGTTATCTGCAATTGGCTCGCTGTTTGTTGTCGCCCTTTATCTTATTGCTCAGATGGTTGGCGCAGGCAAACTTATCGAATTGCTTTTTGGGCTCAATTACCATGTAGCGGTCGTATTGGTTGGTATCCTGATGGTACTTTATGTTTTGTTTGGCGGTATGCTAGCAACGACCTGGGTACAAATTATCAAAGCTATCCTATTACTAGCTGGTGCCACCTTTATGGCCCTTATGGTCATGAAAATAGTAAACTTCAATTTCAATACGTTGTTCAAAGAAGCCATTGCTGTCCACTCAAAAGGTGAAGCCATCATGAGTCCAGGAGGGTTAGTATCTGACCCAATATCCGCACTTTCTCTTGGTTTGGCATTGATGTTTGGTACCGCTGGTTTACCTCATATTATCATGCGTTTCTTTACTGTAAGTGATGCGAAAGAGGCCCGAAAGAGCGTTTTCTACGCTACTGGCTTTATTGGTTATTTTTACATTCTGACTTTTATCATCGGCTTCGGTGCTATTTTACTGGTTAGTCCAAACCCTTCCTTTAAAGATGCTACCGGCGCACTCATTGGTGGTACTAACATGGCAGCCATTCACCTCGCTAGTGCAGTTGGAGGCAACTTGTTTCTGGGTTTTATCTCTGCTGTCGCCTTTGCCACAATTCTAGCCGTTGTTGCGGGGCTAACGCTGGCTGGCGCATCAGCAGTATCACATGACCTATATGCAAACGCCATTAAACGCGGTAAAGCCAATGAACGAGATGAACTGAGAGTATCAAAAATAACAGTTGTGATACTTGGATTTATCGCAATCGGATTAGGTATTCTATTTGAGAACCAGAACATAGCTTTCATGGTTGGATTAGCATTTTCTATTGCTGCAAGCTGTAACTTCCCAACCATTCTTTTGTCTATGTACTGGCGTAAACTCACTACTCGTGGTGCGTTAACCGGAGGTTGGCTAGGATTAATTACATCAGTAGTTTTAATGATTCTCGGTCCAACAATTTGGGTCAGCATTCTCGGTCACGAGAAACCAATCTATCCTTATGAATATCCAGCATTATTCTCAATGATTATCGCTTTTATTGGTTCATGGCTATTTTCTATCACCGATAATTCACAACAAGGTATGCAAGAAAGAGAACAATTTAGAATCCAGTTTATTCGATCACAAACAGGACTTGATATCGCACAAGGAAAAACACACTAATTACGTTTTTATGTCCAGCCTCTCCTTCGGGAGAGGTATTTTCATTAGAAGCCGCCTGAATTTAGAGCTATTTCACAAGTTAACCTCTTGTTTTAATCCTAGGTTAATGATTAACTCTTTTATTTCAATTTATTAATTAACCTCAGCTTCGTTTAAAAATAGCGATATCACAATCCCGTAAATTCAAGCTCGGTTTTTTAGGTTGGAATGTATAAGCAATTAAGCCCGCGACGATTTCCAATA
>NZ_JBHFKV010000031.1:0-60423 GCF_042879355.1 Photorhabdus sp. RM71S
TTTCGGTCAGTTGTGTATAGGCCATAGTGCATTTTCCTTTGGCGAGAAAGATGCCTACTATAGCAACTGACCGCCCTTCTGAAAAATTGCACTTATTAGTCGAATCTGCCAAATGATTGAATAATAACATTTGTAGTGCGGGGAATTACAACGAAAACGATTAGCGACGGTTAATTGGGGTCATGAAGAAGCCCCCACTATCACGGGTGATTGAGTGGTGGGAGCAAGTCACACGATCGGTATTTTCTCCTTTGGCGAGGTTTTTTATTTTGGATCAAATCATATTTTTTGTTTTTCATTCATCATACGGTTCAGCCACGGCACGGTGACCGACATGATGATGGCGACGATAAAGGTAGCAATACCAATTTTGCCGAATACGCTGGTATAGATTGGTAATGTTTGCAATGGGTCCGTAATACCTTTCGGTGCGGCCGTAAGGGCTGCGACATGGCCGCCGAGTAAGGAGGAAGTTGCTTGAGTTAAATACCACATTCCCAGAATAAAACCCATTAGGTACTGAGGAACAAGAGCCGCAATCATTGCCAGGCCCAGTGCGCTGATCATCAATTCACCGATGCTTTGGAAAAAATAAACTAGAACAATAAACCAAGGGGAGGTCAAACCTTGTTCATCTGCAAACCACAAACCGGCAGCGGCGGCAGTGAGGAAACCTAAAGAGCACAGGAACATACCAACTGCAAACTTAGCTGGCATTGTGAGGTCTTTACCTTTAGCGCCCCAGTGAGTGTATAAGGCGGCGAGTATCGGGCTGGCAACAACGATCCAGAATGGGTTAAGCGCCTGGAAACTGACCGGATTAATGTCAAAACCAAGCAACTGATGGTGAACGTTATGGATGGCAAAGAAATTGAGAGAAGTTGGCATCTGAGCATACAGAATGAAGAACACAATAGCTTGAAGCATCAAAATGAAAGCAACAAACATTTTGTTACGGCCAGCTTTATCCTGCTTTAATGCTTCACGGAAGAAGATAAATACCACGATAGCAGATAGGGTAATCAGCACAATATTGGCTATTTTCACGTTGTGCATCAGCCATGCACAGACGTAAACCATCGCAACACTTCCTGCTAATACCATGAATAGGTTTTTATAGTTGATTCGTTGATGGTCGGGTTCAGAACCAATATTACGTACCGTATTGCGACAGAAAATATAGACTAACAAAGCAATAATCAGACCAATACCACAAATATTGTAGGTAACGGCATAACTAAATTTTTCCGCAATAACAGGAGCGAGAGCGAGTGAGAACAGCGAGCCGAGGTTGATTGACATGTAAAACAGCGTAAAAGCTCCATCCAGACGAGGATCTTTGGGTGGATAGCATTTAGACAGCAGGCTGGCTGGGTTAGCTTTGAACAGGCCGTTACCAACGGCAATCGTTCCCAATGCGTAGAAAATTAAATCAGGGTGTAGAATAGAAAGGCCCGTCATAAAGTAGCCAATTGCCAGGACTATGGCACCCAACACAATGGTTCGTTTAGTTCCCAGTAAGTGGTCACCTACATAACCGCCAATCGAGATCAAACCATAAACTAACGCGGCAAATGCACCGAAGGTAATAAACGCTTGTTCCTGGGAAAATCCCAATTTTTGTACAAAATAGACAGCAAGAACGCCTTGTACACCGTAGTAGCCGAATCGTTCCCAAAGCTCGACGAAGAAAATCATAAAGAACGGTTTGGGTTGTTGTAATAAACCGATGGATGCGGGTTTATTCATAGTTGATTGCCTCTGATTAGCATTATTGGTTGAAATACACTCGGAAATGTACAGTGACATTCAGTGACATGATCTGTCGCTAAAGTGGTTTTTTTATGTACTTTATTCAAGTGATCGGAGGACGGTAGATTATTATATGGTTAAAATATGTTCCTGGTGGGCGATCACACTAATATAAAGATATTAGTATTGAATTTAATAGTATATTCATCAGGTGAATATCAAAAATAATCAGAAGTTTAATGGAAGTGTTGATAAAAAACGCTATTCAGGCCGTTCAAAGCCTGAATAGTGGAAGAACAATCACTGCCTGATGGAGAAGCAGTTAAACTGTGGCGGCTTCAATTTCCAACATAACTGGACGGAAATTACGCTTGAAATAGATGAGGCCGTGGCCTTGTTCGCTCACCGTGATATGTTTAATGTGAACCAGATACACGTTATGCGTTCCCACTTCTTGAACCTGTTCAATTTCACCTTCAAGGCTGGCGAGGGTGCCGGTTAACACCGGTTGGCCTAATGGCCCTGTCTGCCAGATATTCCAGCGAAAACGCTCTTCCATGCTGACTCCGGTCATACCGGCAAAGTGTCGTGCCATCAATTCTTGTTCGTGGTTTAAAATATTGACACACAGGCGGCCATTTTCCTGAAAAACGGTATTCATAGCACTGCTGCGGTTAATGCATACCATCAGCGTGGGTGGCGTATCGGTGATTGAGCATACTGCGGTAGCAGTGATGCCACAGCATCCGGCATGACCATCGGTGGTGACGATATTCACCGCTGCTGATAGGCTCGCCATCGCATCTCTGAAACGCAGGCGATGTTCATTTTCTACAGACATATTGGCCTCCTGCTACCGATTATTTCAGCAGCTTATCTAACTGGTTAATATCGCTATTGTTGTATAAATGTGGCCTACGCCAGCCATGCTGATCATAATCAGCAAGGCAGCGATCAACCATATCCATCATTTTTTTCATGTTGCCAGAGCCATGAGCATGGCGCAGACATTGCATCCGAATTTCATCCTGACTTCCGGCATAGTTGATTTCGTACAATTCGTGCCGACCACCAAATTCACTACCAATGGCATCCCACATCAGTTTTAAAATCTTAATGCGTTCAACGTGATCGATACCGTTGGAACCCCGAACATACCGGGCGAGATATTTATCAATTTCTGGGTTATTCATATCACGTACACTGGATGGCAAATAAATTAGGCCGCTGGTGACGTTACTTTCAATAATATTTTTAATTTTCGTGTAGGCCATTGGTGCCATAACGCGATAAGTTTGTATTGCCTGAGTATCTGGCAGATAAGCGCCGCCTTTCCACGGCTTGGCTTCTGCCCACATTGCATCACTCAGTGACCAAAACAGGTTACGCCAGGCAACCACTTCACCCAGGTTAGCTTGAACACCACGGAATTCTATCACGCCAGTGCATTCCAGGCTCTTTTGTAGCAGAGCGGTAATAAAATCCAATTTCACCGCCAGCCGTACACAAGCCTGTAATGGGAACAGACTAGTGAAACCCGCTTGGATGGCCCAGTTGCGTGCACGGTCAAAGTCGCGGTAAATCAGGACATTTTCCCAAGGGATAAGGACCTTATCCATCACCAGAATTGCATCGTTTTCATCGAAACGGCTGGATAAGGGATAATCGAATGGGGAACCTGTTGCGCCTGCTACCAATTCATAGGAGCCGCGGGAGATCAATTTCACGCCTTCCGCATCCATTGGCGCGACAAACATCAGGGCGAAATCAGGGTTATCCCCCATTACTTGTGCGGAGCCAAAACCGATAAAGTTATAGTGAGTCAGGGCTGAATTAGTTGCTACCACTTTTGCGCCGCTGACGATAATACCGGCATCAGTTTCTTTTTCTAGCTTAATATAGACATCACGTGTCTGATCGGCGGGTTTATGGCGATCGATTGGTGGATTGACAATGGCATGGTTAAAGTAAACGCCTGTTTCCTGAATACGTTTGTACCAGGTACGGGCGTTATCAGCAAACTGACCATAATATTCAGGAAATGCGCCGAGTACGTTACCGAAGGCCGCTTTATAGTCAGGTGAACGACCCATCCAGCCATAGGTTTGACGTGACCATTCAGCGATAGCATCACGTTGTTGGCGCAGCTCATCTGCACTGCTAGCAAAGCGGAAGAATTTGTGAGTATACCCGCCGTTGCCGGTATCGGTATTCCAGCACAAGGTATCATGGGTTTCTGGGGCGTGCAGGGCATCGTACAACTGACCGATTGAAGCAGCAGAATTGCGGAATGCGGGATGTGTAGTGACATCTTTTACGCGTTCGCCATAAATGTAAATTTCGCGGCCATCTTGAAGGCTTTTCAGGTACTCTTCACTGGTGAAAGGACGTTTTTTGTCGGCGCGAAAATCTTCTGGTTTCATGTCTACCTCACAGTCGTCATAAAAAGCGCCTGTCTTGATATAATATAATCAATATTGGCACATGGATGTTAATTTAATGTTTGTTTTGTGTTTCTTAATTGAAGCTTTAGAACGGCATTTCTTGAATAGATTTTCGGAAGGTTGACTGGTACTTTTCGTTGGAAAGGATGCTTTGTTATTTAAAGTGTGATCCAGACGATATTTTTATGATTGTTATTTCAAGGTCTATTTTTGGCTGGTTGAGTTAATCAGATTCATGGTGATTTTATTATTGAGTTTGGTGATCGTTTGCACGATCACCTTTAGGGAGATAACAGTTATACGAGCTTATGTACAGGACCCTTGATTAAGGCACAGAGATTAATGTACATGCAGTTTTTTATTTCTGGATGATGATGGGGCATCTTCTGGGATTGCCCGCTTTTTGGTTACTACCGGCTGACGTTTTTTAGCTGTAACTAATCCGATGCTATATTTATCTGCTGGGTAATCATGGCCTCGAAATTTGTCTACTTTTTTGAGAAACATTGCCGCTACTGTTTTCGTGCTTTGTAAATGCTCTCCTTCCCCTCTTTCAGGTTCAGATAGATCAGTGAGAATTGAAGCGGCTACTTTTTTATCCTCACCATATATAACAGCTATTGCGGCACCAAAATGAAAAGGATACGCTTTTCCTTTGCTTGTTACTTTTTCCGCTATCATTAACCCTTGTTTTAAATCTGGCAGGTTTGTTTTATCCGTGGATCTTCTTAATGGTAGAACATCTTCTTTTAAATCTATGTCTGATGCGTTTTCAATTGATTTATACCCGTTATCTTTCAAGTTGCCTCTTTGTTGGCTGCACTCACTCACCCCGGTCACATAGTTACCTATGCTCCCGGGGATTCGCTCCCTTGCCGTCGCGATGCATCTTGAAATCCATAGGGTATATTTCCAAATTCCACGGACATTATTACTTCCAGATCTGCTCCAATTGTTGCTTCACTTTCGTAGGAGAATGGTTTAGTTTCATTTTTGTTATATAAGATATCAAGGGTATACTCTGTGCTGCTAATACAGCTTATGGGTAGGTCTTTTTTGAAAGTTAATATCGATTCATCTTTTTCAATCTGTCTATCGAATAATTCTTCTGGTACATTGAGCCCATATTTTCTTTCTGCCGTTAAAGTATCTACAGAGCCGAAATTCAAGAATTTGTTTTTGACTCTTATCTGTGTTGATTCCCATTCTTCTTCTGGGTTATCTATTTGTATATTAAACCCGAAAATCTTGTGAATTTCAGAATTAAGCCCAGAAATATCAACCAGTGTTGACGGATTATTTCTCACCATTCGGTATAGATTCAGCCCATCGATTGTTCCAGCCGGATCGGCGCTTAACCATCTACCCACCCACGGTTGATAATAGCGATAGCCGTAATAGTAGAGCCCGGTAGCATCTCGTTCTTTACCTGAATAACGGAGGGTTTTATAGCTGGCTTCTATTTGGTTTCTTGCTGCCCATAACGCTGTGCCGCCAAATGGATAATACTCTTCCTGACTGATAATTTGTCCTTCATTATCCAGTTCAAGTTGACTGGAACCAATCAAATTATCATAGCTATAACGGAGCTGATTATTGCTGATACCGGCTGGTGGTGTGGTTTCCCAGTGAAGAACCCGTACCTGTGCGTGACCTGCTGCCCCTACGGTAATAACATGCAGGTCTTCCGATATCGCGGTTCCACTTTGCGTTGTACGTAGCTCTAATCCGGGAAGATAAGTGACTCGTTGTTGCTGCGTATTGTTGCCTGTCTGTTGTTCACTGACTTTTAACTGCCGCATGCCGTCGTTGCCATAACGATACCACTCCCGATCACTGGCATTTTCGCGGCTCACTGGCGTTACCTGTTGTAGTTCGCCCCGGGCATTCCAGCTCAGATCTTGCCCCGGTAGTAGTTTTCTTTGGTGACCACCGGCATCAAACAACGCATCTACCTGTGTTGAATCTGTGGCAAGTGAACTCAACACTGCTCGATTACTGCGATTCGAGACGGCTATATCTGTGGTGTAGTTATTTTGGGTAGCGGGCGAACTGTGCCGGATTTGAACCAGATTGCCGCCGCGATCGTAATTATAGTTGCGAGTATAGTTGGTATATGAGCTGTCATCAGTAGGAAGAGGGATGATTGGTGAAGGAAGTTGGTTGCTTTGCTGGTTGATATTAGCCATCTCACGTCCTGTTGCACTGATGAGCTGGTACAGGGAATCGTAGGTATAGATATTTTCAGGAACTATTTTCTGATTACGCCAGAAACGAGTGGCTTCAGCATCATTACGAACACTGATAATGTTTCCGACCGGATCATGTTCATAGCGTAGATCTTGTAACACCTTGTTATCGGCTTGACGACGGGTAGTCGTGCTAATCAATCGCAAAGTTTCTGGCTCATAGCGGTATTCGGTGACAACACCGTTGCCATGTTCTTCACGCAGTTTCTGCCCTGCGGCGGAATAGGTCAGGGATTTGATAATGACTTGCTCACTTTGGTTTTTCAATGTCAGCCAGCTACCTTTCAATTGCCCTGCCACATTGTAAGCCAGACGTTGTATGTTGCCTTTTGCATCGGTTTGGGTCAGCAAAGCGCCAGTAGCATCAAAGGTGCTTTGTGTCGTATAAACTTCGCTATTGAGTTTGGTCTGCCAGAGGGTTTCATCGTTACCCGTCCAGTCTGCTTCCTGACCATCGGCCAACAGCTTGCAGGACTGAGATAAGATATTTTCTGTCAACGACAAACTTTCCAGTTGCGTCACGCCTGCGGTGTCGTAGTGACGCACATACTGGCCGACAAGGTTATGATCTTTCTCTGTCTGTGTATTACCTGCCCAAATAAAATACTCAGTAACGCGGGGAGCCTTTTCTTCGGGAGCTTGTTCGCTTACGGATAATAGGCGGCCGGGCAGGGTGTTAGCTTCATATTGTCGGGTCTGAGTGACGCCAGTTGCAGTTACAATCAATACTTGACGACCTTCAATATCATTGAGGGCAATGGTACGGCCGGCATCGGCACTTTCTGTTCGCAAAGTGTCGTCGGTCAGATTGTATTGCCAGAGAAAGTTGGGGGTTATTGAGTTGTCGAGCTGTTTGGCGTCATACAGGTGTGGATCGATGCTTTGGCTCAAGTGTCCTCGGACATCATATTGGTGGCGGGTAATGCGAATATCCGTATCACCTCCTGCGACAGAACGGTGGAAGTCGATGTTACGAATGGTCAGGCCACGGTTATCGTAGATGCTAACCGTGGGAGTATGTTGATAAAGTTTTGGATCAATGTTTTTCATGATTTACCTCTTGGCTGTATTAAGGATTTTGGTTGTTGCAGTTTGGCCTGCATTCAACCGAATAGGCTCATGGGCATATTATTTCCAGAAAATAGCAATAAGTTCGGTTATCAATATGCCAGCCCATACTAATTAATAATACATCCTAAATATTGATTCAGAGTGATTGAAAATATGGGTCATCTTTTATTTTCTGGTTTCTTTCCCATGAATTGGTAAATTCAGCTCAATCTATACTTGTTTTAAATGCTATTTCCCTCCGGCCAGATCAATAAAATTTCCGGTTACATATGAAGCTTCATCCGACAGCAACCAGGCTATAGCCTGTGCAACTTCTTTCGGTTGTCCACCGCGTTTCATTGGTAAGGAGTTTTTCACCCGATCAACGCGATTTGGCTCGCCGCCATCGGCGTGCATCTTGGTATAGATGAATCCAGGACGAACGGCATTTACCCGAATTCCCTGATCGGCCACTTCCAGAGACAGGCCGATAGTCAAAGTATCGATTGCACCTTTCGATGCGGCGTAATCTATATATTCGTGTGGTGATCCCAGTCGGGATGCTGCGGATGAAACATTGACAATTGATCCGCCTTGTCCACCATGTCGGAAAGACATTCTTTTAACTGCTTCCCGTGCACAGAGAAAACTGCCTACAACATTGACGGCAAAAATATCATTCAGGCGGTCAGCGGTGAGTTGTTCAATTGGTGCTTGTGGTTTGAGAATACCGGCATTATTCACCAAACCGGTTATACATCCGAGTTCTTTATCAATTCTTTGGAAGAATTCTACAACTTGTTTTTCATCAGCGGCATTGACCTGAATGGCGATAGCTTTACCTCCCATTTTATGGATAATTTCTGTGACTTCCTGCGCTTGAGCTTGATTGGTGTGGTAACCAATTCCAATATGATGCCCTTTTTCTGCCAGATAAAGCGCTGTTGCGCGACCAATACCGTGAGATCCGCCCGTAATTAATGTGATTTTTTGCATAGTGTTCTTGTTCTCATTGAAAGTTTTATATTAAGAAATTAAATATCAAACGAATCGGTATTAATAAAGTAAAATTGAATAAAAAGCAAATTTTTGCATATGGTATGAGAATGTTTATAATGTCGACATTATTATTTTTAATTAAAAACAAAATAATCTAAGTATTATGTTGTGGATATTATAAAATATTTCTATAAATTTGGTGGGTTATTATGGAATAGCGATTTTACTTGAAAATTTTATGGATGGAAGTTCGATTTATTTATCCTTTTCAAGATATTTGTTTATATAACCTCGAATTGTTTTTGATGAATGATTCAGATGCTATAATATATCCAAATATTCTTGTGCCAATTTTGACACATGATTTAGAAAACCTAACGCAGAGGTTTTCCATAATTCAGAAACAAATTCATCGTCATTCTAATTATACCCTATGGATTTCAAGATGCATCGCGACGGCAAGGGAGTGAATCCCCGGGAGCATAGCAAACTATGTGACCGGGGTGAGCGAGCGCAGCCAACAAAGAGGCAACTTGAAAGATGACGGGTATATAAAAGTCTTTTTCTACATCATTATTAAAAAGCAGTCTATGACTTCATCCAAAGTTTTTCTATATAATAAATCATAATATTGGAAAAAATAATCACCTACTAAGAGGTCTAAAAATGGATATTGTCCGTTCATTTAATTGGGGGTTTCCATATTATTGTGATCTCCTAAATAAACTATTCAAAATAGTAGATCACTTTACAAAACGCTTTGTACAACAAGGGGACAAGCTATATATAGCAACACCATGAATTAGTGTTGGTTATCAGGTATCAAACTTTCGCTGCTCA
The DNA here is from genome assembly GCF_042879355.1 of Photorhabdus sp. RM71S. NCBI lineage: Bacteria > Pseudomonadati > Pseudomonadota > Gammaproteobacteria > Enterobacterales > Morganellaceae > Photorhabdus > Photorhabdus sp. RM71S. Next base: position 9,335 of record NZ_JBHFKV010000031.1, read on the forward strand.
GACATCAATCAAATTGACTACTGTATCGGTATTACGAAATGCTATTTAGTTGGAAAACAGTTTACTCAGTGTATAGAACTAGCTAACTTGAATTCCAGAACTCGAGGCAAGCGATTGAATCGAAAAACCATTTTTTTCTAAATAAGAAGAAATTCACGATAAAGTCATAGGGACTTTCATCGAGCGTGAAAACTATATTTGACATGTGCATCTAATTATTTAATGTATGATCTTGATTATTAAGGTTAAATATATTTTATGGTGTGTAGCTCTAATTGGTAATATTATATTTGAATTTATGGTGTTTACGTGTGATTAATTAATTATGACGTGAATCACGATATTGGAAATTAGATTGTTAATTTATTGATTTTTTTTCATATGGTTTGTATTTTTATACAGAATTTAAAATAAATCATAGATTGAAAAATTAAAAAATCTAACCAGACAATACATCTTCTATTAAGAAACAGAATGCCCAATGTTAATATTTTTCAAATCTTGCAATTTTATTTAAATGAAACTTAAAAATAGTGTAACACCTTGTATTAAAGTGAAAACCTATAGCTATAACTGAGTTTAAGGACTAAGTGTAGCGATGTTATTGGTTATTTAACTTAGTAAACCGGTGGTAATTCACATAGGATATTCTATGTAAATGAAAGGGAGACATATCCCCTATAACTTAACGATACCTATGGATTTTTCGCTGGATTAATATCACTTCTTATTTGAAAAGGAGATTACTTATCGTGTCTAAACTGGCAATACATGGTGGCTCTTCCATTCGAACAATATCTTGGCCTAGGTGGCCTACAAGTTCTTCCGAAACTGTAGATAATCTACTTTCTGTTTTAAATAGTCAGCGTTGGTCAATAAGTGGACCATATCGTGGGGTACCTTCTTTTGAACAGCGTTTTGCCGAAGCTTATGCGCGTTACACAAATGCTAATTATTGTGTTCCTGCCTCCAGCGGTACTGCTAGCTTGACTATGGCTTTAGAGGCAGTAGGGGTCGGAGCTGGGGATGAAGTCATTGTACCTGGTTTATCTTGGGTCGCTTCAGCATCAGCTGTTCTTAATATTAATGCTATTCCAATGCTAACCGACGTGAATCCTCAGACAGGATGCTTAGATCCAAATGCGGTTGAAAAAGCAATTACTTCTCGCTGTCGTGCGATTACAGTTGTACACCTCGGTTCTGCGGTTGCGGATCTGAATGCCTTAATGCATATCGCAGAAAAAAATAATTTGTCACTCATTGAAGATTGCTCTCAAGCGCATGGTGCTCGTTTTGCCGGTCAACATGTGGGGACATTTGGTATTGCTGGAACGTTCAGCATGCAACACAGTAAGCTGTTGACCAGTGGAGAAGGTGGAGCGGTACTAACTCAAGATGAGCAAATTGCTAGACGATTAGCCCATCTACGCGCCGATGGACGCACATTAAGCAGTGTACCACCACCGTTAGATCATATGGAGTTATTAGAAACCGCTGAGCTAATGGGTTCGAACTATTGCTTGTCTGAATTTCATGCCGCAATTTTGTTAGCTCAATTAGAAAAACTTGATACCGAGAATGCTATCCGGCGCTGTAATGCCGAATATTTGGATGAATTGATGCTGCAAATTGGCTGTTTTCCTCAGCAAACCACTCTGGGTACCACTGAGCGTGTCTATTATAACTATGTCATTGGTTTACCTGAATCTGTCTTAGGGAAGGCTTCAGTAGAAAAACTGGCAGAAGCCCTGTCAGCAGAGCTGAATTTACCTTGTAAGCCTATGTACGCCGCATTAAATCAATGTACGTTATACCAACCCGCGAGTCGGCGGCGTTTCGCATTAAGCAAAGACTTTCAGTCATCTGTTCAGCCGCAGCGTTTTAGCCTGCCAATAGCGGAGGCATTCTCCCATAGCCACATTGCCTTGCCGCATCATTTTTTACTTGCAGAAGAAACAGATATGCTTGATGTTCAGCGTGCTCTGGAGAAGGTAATGAGCCATGCCGGGCATCTGTGAATCACCAAAAGGCCAAAACTATTATGACGTCAACACATTGCCATCGTTTTGTGTTCATCCGACATGCAGAAGCAACATGTAATCTACAGGATAACCATGTGTTAATCAGTTCAGTTTTGCCTGATTCGCCACTGACGGAAATGGGCCAGCAACAAGCACAATTATTGGCGGATAATTTTCCCAAGGAGTTAATCGGAGACAAGATATTTAGCAGCCCAATGGTTCGAACAATGCAAACGGCCAAATTTCTCACTGCACGGTACAACTTACCGTTGATACCTGATGAGCGTTTGGAAGAAGTGCGTATAGCACCTTCACTGATACCGCCATTAAGTTTGTCGGAATGGGATGCAATGCTGGAAGAACGTTTGAATAGTCCCACAATTAAAGTAAGACCTGAAGTAGAAACTGTTATTGAACAACGCGCACGAGTGACCGATTTTTTGCGTCAACGACACCAACAGCGTGGCCGGGAAAAGGTCACTGTGATCGTTTCCCATGCATTCACTATAGAGCTAGCAATGTTTGTGTTGTTAGGGCTGGAAATCTCCCTATTACAACGCTGGCATATGCGTATCAGTAATACGGCATTGCACGTTATAGAGAATGAAGAGATAGGTGGAAAATCGAGGCTTGTCCTTGTTAACGCGAAAAATCATTTGAGATTATGGCTTTAAAGGTAAGAAGATAAAACGTATGGCTGCAAAATTTGAACGATTACAACAACTTTCCCGGCACACCGATTTTTCAGCATTGGTTCCACCTTTAGTGGGATTTGCGGCTGATAAAGCGCTTGCCATTGTAAAGCATTATCCGCAAGCAGATACCGCGCTGCTCTGCACCCTCTACAGTCAGTACATCACTGAGCACCCCGACTGGATAAAACAGGTTGAGAAAGTTTGTGGCCCAGCCCCCTGGATTATTCGCAGTGCGGGTTTAGAGGATGGTGATACTTTCGTGAATGCTGGAGGCTATGCCAGTATCGTCTGTCATTGTCCGGCAGATTTTAGTGATACGCTTTCTATGGTGGCTTTCAGTGGATTTGAACCTCAATCCATTGAACAGCAACGGTTAAGTGATCCGGGTTATCAACCGCAGCCAATCACCTGTTTTGTTCAAAAATTGATTGAAGGTACGCCATCTACAGTGGACGCCTTACAGGCTCCGTATCTGACAGCCGATGCATGCCATGATTTGAATAAAATTATCAATCAATTACATCAATATTTCTCTGAAATTGCGTTAGACACTGAGTGGGTTTTGGAAACGGATCATGGCCTGGTTTCCGTGACCGGATTGACTTTACATGCCTCTGAAGGTATCCGGGGAGAACTGGCGTTTGGTTTTGGTTTTGCGTCTGCACAATCCCCTGGCTCAAGGGCAAACTCTGTAGCCTATCATTGGCCGACGTTAGCTGCGCCTTTGTGGTATGGCGCTCAATTATGTCAGGTTCGCGTGGATAAGATTTGGTTAGTACAGGCACGCCCCGCTCCGGGTTATGTACTTGAGCGTCAGGTTGAACAGTTAACCACTGAAGTGAAAGAAGAGCTGGCACGTAGTATGCGGGTGGTTCCCGTAACAACATTGCTGCATCCGGCAAAGCCCAATTTAGGCATTTTCCTTTCGGCGTCCACATTAGACGATGCCTGGTCTCGTTACCTGCGTCTTCCTTTGCCAGTGCGATCCACTCTTGTGGCTGTCTTCGTTGAATCAGGCGTTGCCAGTGAACATGCTGGCATCATGTTCCGTCAACAAAAATTGCCCGTTTTTCTTACCCAGTTAACCAATATCCCCGCAGTTCCCTTGGTCATTATTAATAGTGTGGGAGAGCAAGCCTACTTTAGTGCGCAAAAACCACTTATCGAATTGGAAACGGAAACCATTGAATCGGTTAATTTGCCTGCGGCTGTACAGCATATTTTTGACGATAGAGAATCTCTGCCCACTACGGCGCTATCTTCTCAAGATCTTTCGGATGTTTTGCAACGTGCGCTGGCTGGCTTACCGGTATTAGAGGAAAAAATCGGTGCCTCACTCAGGCAACGTACTCTTTTCCCAACGGGGACGTGGTTACAGCATGGTGACATTGTCCGAAGCCCAAGTTTAACAGGTTGGCTCCTTGCACAAGTAGGTGAGAAGGCGATGACGCTCTACCCTGCTCATTGGTCGGCAACCGATGCAACAACAGATTATCTCTGTGCTTTCAGAGCCAAAACCGATCCGCAATCGACATTACCGCACTTATGTAAGGCTATCCCAACATTGGCAGACAAGGTCAGGCAACTTAATGACCTGCGCCTGCTGATGTTATTTATCAAAGCCGAATCGTGGATTGAGAGAATTCCCGCGATGCCATTGGCGCAATGGGTTGATGCTGCGATAACGTCCCCAAGTGGGGATGGGCGTCTGCTACTGGAATGTCTACTTCATGTGTTCGCAGATACAGACATTATTCCCATTTATGAAGATGCAGACCGGATTAACATTTTACACGCTTTAACCCAGGCAGCAGGTTCTACGCTTTCTGTTCACGAACTGTTTGAAGTTATCCATCATCGCCAATTGTCACCGACTGCACTGGCGAATCTGGTTTGTGCGCCCAAAGCGTTTGCTGACTATGTGGCTTTCTTGTCTCCACTTAAGCGCTTTAAAGCAGCCGCAGCACTGGCAGGAGCGAGTGAAGCCGCTGATTTGCTACAAGCTACGGATAGTCTGATGAAAGAGTTACATCATGCGAAATTACCCACTTTGAGGGCACTTTGTCGCATAGATTTAGTGGATACTTACGATCAGGTACTCAAGGCGGTATTAGCCGATGTTGTTGATAGACACGAGCTGATCACGTATCAAAATTATCTAGATCTACTCCGCGATTGGATGGAATTTGCACAGCTATCAACGCTTTCCGCCACAGAAAAATCGGCATTATGCGCTTTCCAGGGGTGGGTAGAACATGTTCGTCATAGCCCCATGCCGGACACTTTTTTTCTTGAATTAAAAGAAGATGTTGTAGAAATCTTGGGGGATGATTTCTTACGTTGGCAGGCTTTAATGCCTGTCGCCGGTAATATGACACCGGAACAACTACCGATAGAAAATGCCCACCAGTTACACAATCTATTGCATCAATGGATGCTGGTTCGTTTCCGGGCTGAATCAGGGCCTGATCTGCCTGCGCCTTTACATAAATTGATCAATATCGCTGATGGTTTTGGTGATGCCCGTTCTTGCCTTTTAAGGTTAACTAATAACCTCTTTGAGATTTCTCTGCCCTTTGTCGTACACAAGGCCAGTTTCCTCTTTAATGAGAAGGAATTAGTTGTTGAGTTCTGTGAGCTTCCGAATGCCCCGGAAGAGGATATTGGTCGCTTATATGTCTTCGATGCATTGGCATCACGTATTTCAGAATGGAAACCACAATGGCAGATATCATCAAATCGGGTCTGTCAATTAGGTACTTGGACACTTTTCTTACGCTTAAAACGTGCTGATGGCTTACATTGGCAGAGACAGGATCTCGAGCAACTGGTGCTTTGGTTACGAGTGCTATTCGATACTGCTTATGATTTCTCCTATGTGCCTAATGATGAAGTTTCCCATGTATATGACATGCTGGGGCATTCTCCTTGGTGTGATCTATTCCACGCTTATGTCAATTACCGGGCTGTGATTGATTTTTCTGTTCAGCGTATCACGGTTTATTCGTTGCCCTTTGCCTCAACGCTCGCTGCACTCTGCCTGAATGAATCTATACGTGATGAGGTCACCAGCGCTTGCCTTGCTGGTTTTAACCATGCCTGGGATGCTTTCCACCGAATTATTGAGAAGCTGGAAAACACAGAGGATGACCAAGAACAGTGGGAATGTCTTCACACCACCGCGGGGCAGATGGGATTACTCCTTTCAGCAATATGGCCAGAGCAGACGCTGATGCGAATGGTACAAAAACCACTCTCCCCGGTTGGGGCCGAACGGATCGCGGTCAGCTTGTTACATCGTCGTGATTTGTCGGCCACATTGCAGCAGTTGGTTACTGCTCCAGAAAATGCCGAATTGCGTAATTTAGTTTTGCACCACGTTCCTGAAATCGCAGTAAATGCAGATTCTGCTGCCTCAATCGCAGATGAAATCGCGATTTGGCAAAGTCAGTTTAAACGCTGTAAAGAGTACTTGCTTGCCTATCATGCAAATGTACTCTCTGAGGGCCAATGTCAACAATTTGTCAGACAACTTAGTCTTATCCCTTATGGCGTCACAGAGGAAATTGAAACGTATATTCAATGTGCTCTGGCCCCTATGGCCATAGAGGAGAAAGGCCGTTTTAAATTGTCTGAAGTTGATCCAATTGCGATTATTAGCACTATGCGGACAAAATGAGAGCAGAATGACCAAATACTTTGGCAAGGTCGCCAGAATGCAGATTACACCCTCAGAGTTAGTGGCGAAGTTATTCGCCACCGAATATGCTCAAAACGGTGATGGTTATGTATCAGCCTGCGCTCTGGGGCAAATATGGAGTGACCTGAGTCTTCTTACTGAAGCCAGCCAACAGCCGTTATCAGTCCGCCGTCAGGCCAAATGTTCTGCTACACATGCGCAGCAGGCCGCTTTGTCTATCGCTTGTGGCCACAAAATCACGGCTGAAACGGAGTCTTCCCAACAAATAGGCCTTGTATTGCAAGGTCAATTTTCTCCCTGGATGGATCTACTGACTCGTATTTTGGCACTCCCCTTGCCAGAGTGTTATGGCTATGATTTAGGGGATACCGAAGTCTGTGTGGATGATGCAATCCGTTTCGCCCGCCAGTTTGCCTCCGGGCGTTCCATCGTGGTTGTCGGTCTCCGCAGTGGTGGGAGTTTTCTTACTCCACGTTGGGTTGCAGGGTTAACTCAGATTAATGGTGTGCCCCCTGCATGGCTAACACTGCGTCCTTTAAGGCATATTAACGCCTATTGTCAGTATCATCCTTCAGAGTTAGATACTCTATTTCGTCTTCTTGACGCACAATCTGAACGTCCAGACGTCGTGATTGTTGATGATCAACCCGATACTGGCAATACCGTTGAAAAACTTGCGGAATGGTTAGCTGTCAAAGCAGAAAACATATGGTTTGCCAGCATTGGGCATGTGAGAAAAATCACAACATCAGCTTCATGGTCAACTGTATTTGTGCGATCACCTCTGATGACACGTGAACGGCGTCCACTCTGGCAATCACTGTTAAAAAATGATCACTGCCATTTTCTTTCTACATTGACTTCCGCGATACCAGCGTCGGATTTACTGAATTCGACAATAATAAATGACGCTGATACACAGATCTTTATTCATTGCCCAACAATGGAAAAAAGATATGGCTTGGGTGAGGCTTGGTTGCCTTGGAACTCGCCAGCAATGGAAAAATATGCAAGAAGGTTGATTAACCCCAAGAAAACCCCCTTGTTGGTCACGGATAAACATGAAACGCCATTGTTGCACCTGAGATTTATCGGGGAAAGCACCTATGGACTCACGGAATTCAATCGGGTGAAGCAAGCCAATACTGCCCATCCTAAGGCGTGGTTTCTTGATGGTTATCATATTGCTCAACATCTTCCAGGATTGCGGCCATTACGGGATCTTATGGCCGAAACACCTCATGAAAATCATCAGGTTTGGCTTACACAGTGCAACGCTATTATTCAGTCTGTCAGCCAATCGCCATTAATAGATATTGTTGGTCAGCTACCTCAGGTTCCAATAGGCGCAGCCATTCGTAATGCATGGGAACGTCTGCAACACAAAATGGGTAAAAGTAAATTGAGTGAACACAAATTACCTGACTTACCCATTTGGCTCGATTCGCTCAATATTCCTCCTTTTGCAGGAAGTACCCGACCAATACGCTCTTCCCTTAGCTATGCCTTTGGTGATTGGCACTGGCAAGTTGGCAATGACGGGCATCTCTACCGTTTTCATCAGGAGGCTAACTGGGGAGGGATAAGTTGGACAGAATTGGAGATAGCTGTTTTTCTGTTGGTATATCAACTGCCGCCCGCCACATTACAGCTGATGTGCAACAGTAACCAGACAGAGAATGATAATTCACCAGTGATATTCACCTCTTTACCTGTTGCGCTGCTTTTACTACTCGACGGTTTCCGCCGGGAAGTACGTCAATTTAGCCCTATAGGTAAGATGCGCGCATGTGAAGATCTCACCTTGTTATTCCAAACTTTTATCCAGTACCACAACTTGATTATCGAAAGCATCGCAAATATGCAACCGACTGAAATATCGAGGAGTGTCTATGAGTAAACCTGAAAAAATCGCCTCTGCTGTCGGCGTACCAGTACCAAACTTACGTGCTCTATCCGCAAGTGGTGCTATCGTCAGACTGAGTGATGGAAGAGACTATATTGACCTGATGAATGGCAAAGGTAGCATCACGTTGGGACACCATCATCCGGTAGTTACAGAAGCAATAATCGCCAGTTTAAATAATAAACTGGGGTCTTCCACCTGTTGGTCAGAACCTTTTGAAGCTCTTGCAGAAATCATTGTTGCTGATAGTGGTATTTCCAATGGGCAAGTTGCTTTTTTCAGCTCAGGAACTGAAGCCTGCCGTGCTGTTGTCCAGTGTGCCCGGAAGATAACAGGTAAAAAAATCATCGCCAGCGCAGGTTACCACGGCTGGGGGGATTTATGGGCTTCGCCTTCCCATTTTTTGCAGCCAAATGAAAGAGGCATTATCGATTTCTACTTCATCCCCGAATTACTGGCTGATGTATTAGAAAACTATCATGGCGAAGTCGCAATGGTGATGATTTCTCCCGACTATGTACATCTCAAACCAGAAACATTAAAAAAAATAGCCCATCTTGCCCGTGAATATGGCGTTCTATTTTGCAGTGATGAAGTCAAAAATGGCTATCGTTCAGTGACTGGTTCTGCGTTACCACAGGTTATTGGCGAACAGGCTGATTTTTATACCTTTGCTAAAGGACTATGCAATGGTCAACGCTTATCCTGCCTCGTCGGGCCAACTGAAATGATGCAAAAAACTAAGCACATGACCTATACCGCCTACTTTGACACAATGCCTATTGTTGCTGCTTTAGCCACATTGAAATATATGCATGACGAACAAGGTTACAAACGTCTGGTCACGTGTGGGTCAATGCTGGCAAACACATTACGCACACTGATTGCACAGGCAGAGCTGCCAATAAAAGTCATGGGAGATGGACCATTACTGCAATTTATCTGTGCGACGCCAGAATTGGATGAGGCTTTCTATACTGCTTGCGGTAAACACGGCCTGTTACTGTATAAGTTTGATAATCAGGCTGTCTCGCTGGCAACTGAAGCCGTTTTAACGAAATTGGAGATCCACTTCAAACAAGTATTTTCAGAACTTGCTCTACACTTTTCTACGCAGCACCAAATCCATGTCTCTATCGAGCGACAAATGGAAGCCGCATTCAATATGATCGACGGTGCCAGTGATATTATGCCTGCTGCCGATGCTATCCATTGGTTACAAAGGTATGCCTTATGAGCAGAATAAAAGACTGGTATGGTAAACGTCTGACTTTAATTGCTCCACATCCCGATGATATTGCTTATTCGATAGGTGGTTTCGTCTCACAATTGGCGGCTGTATCCACATTAGAGGTTGTGACCGTATTTACCCAAAGTCGATGGGCGCTCCCTAAATCCCTGCGTGATGAGGGTTCCGCCGTTATCAGTAAAGTACGGGTAAAAGAAGAGCAAACTTTTTGTCAAAATTTTAAGATGAAGTTATACCCTCTTGGGCTCTCAGATTCCAGCCTGTCCGGCTATGACGATGGGAGTGAGCGCCAATTGCAATTTACTCAGGGACAACTTACTAATGACATACGAACTTCAATCGTATTGGAGAAGCTACAGCAGGTCTTGGCAGAGTCCAGCCCTGATGTTGTGATTGCGCCAGCCGCCATTGGTCATCATATCGACCATCAGATTGTCCATCACGCCATTTGTTCACTACATAATCATCAATGGCAGCTCGCTTTTTACGAAGACCTGCCCTATGCAGCTGAATTTACACTGGATATTTTGGAAAAACAATTGACAGAGCGAAAATTCAGCATACTAGAAGCCATCAGTATCGATCAAACATTAGCAGATAAATACGCAGCACTATCTAATTATGCCAGCCAAACCGATCAGGAAACGATTGATGCAATTATTGTCCATGCACAACGTCTGGCGCAGACATGTTTCCATACCGGGCAAGCAGTTTACCATGCAGAAAGATTTTGGGAGAAATCATGTCAATATCAGTAGGTTATATTCGTCAATTAATTATCAAAATCGCCTGTGAGACAACGGGAGATGACACAGAAGAACTAATCAAGCGAGGACGGTTAGAGATCCCTGCACGGGATGCCATTGAATTTATGGTACGTCTGGAAGCACTCCTTGACTGCACTCTGGGTTGGTCGAAATACGAACATCTGTCAATGGAAATTAATAACCTCGCGGAAATAATAAACAAGAAGCTTAATGCACAATCATCTGATGAACCAATGCCATTATCACCTTAATTATAGGTAAAAAAATGATAAATACCGAAAAAAATGGTATTGATATACCTTTTAATAACAATATGTTACATGAAAAAAGCAATGTGTCATCCTGTTTACTTCAAGATAATGCGCATTCTATGCATAAAATTGAATTGCGTTTTGAAGATGTTGCTTATCCTTTTTGGATAGGGAGCCACTGTACAGAGGAAATTTCGGAGCATTTAGCTGAGATGTCGGCGTCTTCTCTGCACATCATTACTGACGATATCGTAAACCGGCTTCATGCTGCTCCTTTCGTACAACGGCTAACTCTAAAAACAAAAGTGCCGGTTTGGGTCTGGTCAATTCCAGAAGGAGAAGCAAACAAATCGCTCAATACATTGGATTATCTGGCAAATCAATTGTTTAATGCGGATGTTGATCGCAAAAGTGTTATTGTTGCGATGGGAGGGGGGGTTATCGGCAATATAGCAGGGCTGCTGGCCGCGCTACTATTTCGTGGTATTCGTTTCGTGCATATCCCCACTAGCCTGATTGCAATGAGTGATTCTGTTATTTCTCTTAAACAAGCGGTGAACATGCCACAAGGCAAAAATCTGATGGGCTGTTTTCATACGCCAGAAGCGGTTTTTGCTGATACTGCTTTCTTGCTGACGTTGCCGTCCCAACACTTGCGATCTGGATTATGTGAAATCATTAAAAATGTGCTGATATTAGAAACCGAAAATATCCCATTTTTAACCAGGACACTGAATACAGAAGCGCATTACGACGAACAAACACTTGCATGCATCGTTCAGGCGGGGGCTCTCACCAAACAAAAAGTCATGGTTAACGATAAGCGGGAGAGACATCATGCCCTTGTATTCGAATATGGTCACACTGTAGGGCACGCTATCGAATTAAGCTGTAATGGAAGACTGACTCATGGTGAATCCGTGGCGCTTGGCATGATAGTCGCAGCTGAAATTTCTCACACCCTTGGTTTATTGACATCACAAGCACGTGATATGCACTACCGCCTGATTCACCTTAACGGCGTCGATATTAAGGCACCTGTAGGAGCAACCCCGGAAGCCATTATGCAGATACTGCAATCTGATAATAAACGTGGTTATCTGCGTGCTAAGCCCAATGAAATTCCGATGATTCTGTTAAATGAATTGGGAACCCCCCTTTGGAGTGGTGAAGGGCATCCCTTAACGCTTGTGCCTGTTGATTTAGTCGAATCAATGTTGCGCCAGCATATTTTTCAAACAACCTAAAATTTAATCAGAATCTGATTACAATCTGTCATGACAATTGTTCAACGTAGCGCAGCAAAGAAATAAAACCTACTGGTACTAATATGAGAGTTCTCAGTTTCTAGAGGTGCTTATAAATGTCGAACTATACGCAGTAATCAGGTTCTTAGGGGGTATTATGTCAGACTTAATCAATATCATTCATACTATTCAACCACCTTCATCTTGGCCCCCCGTGACTCGCCGGGTGCGTCGTTATCGTAATATCGGGATAAAAACATCCTGTAATCTACGTTGCAGCTATTGTGAGATAAAGCGGGCTAGAGTGAACACTGAAGCTGTTATTAGTTCATTAACACGCATTTTGGAGCGCTTTAATCCGCATGATGTTTTCCTTCGGGTTGAAGCCGATGGGGAAATTACACTTTATCCAAAAATACTCGATTTTTTGGCTGAATGTGTTCAGAAAAAAGATTATTCCATCGAAGTACTCACCAATGGCACACGTCTTCCCGCCTGTCTTCGTCCTGGTTTGCTCTGGGTCATTTCTATTGATGGGCATACTGAACAAATGAATAAGGCACGGGGTTTAAAACAAAAACAGATAGATATCATTTTAGACCATGCTGTGAGCCTTTCTGCCGAACTGCAATGTGTCTACCACGGCCAATCCATCGAAGAAATTAATGATTTTATCGATACCTTACAGGCTCGTGGTTTCACTGGTCGACTGCATTTTTTACCCCTGCTAGCAACTAAAGGGCGACCACTGACAGTGCATCTGAATTATGAACAGCTTCATAAATCCCCTTTTTTGGAATGTAAGGCTTTCTTCGACCGTTGGGATTATATCTACCAACATGGGCGACGTGGTGATTTCGTCTGTGACCAGATTAAGAATGGTTTCAACTATTACATTGATGGCGAAAATATCTCAATGGTGAAGTGTGATTGTTACTCTCCCGTTCCCAAGTATCTGGAAATTGAAGGATTGCAAGAAGAGCAGGAATACGACCACTTTCCTTGTGGTACTTGTCTTTCTCACCAGGAGTTCAACAACCAGCGTGATCGTATGACTCTTAATAAATAGGAAAAGAGGACAAGATATGCGTGTATTGCGATTAACGCCTTTTTTTCATCACCCTGATGTAAAGAGTTGGCCTGCTGAATATGACTCTGTCGGTGGAATGCAGATCCAGATTTGGCGGCAGGCTATGTGGCTGGCGGAGCGAGGAGTACAACAGCATGTGATGACTATCGGTTTTCCTGGTCTGCCACACCAGCGTAATTTACACACTAATCTCTGTGTAGAAAGAACTTATCTCCGGTTACCTGAATTACGTTCGGAGTTGACTGGATTAAAAGGATTAACCCAGTCCTGGGCACTGGCAACGTTGTTAGCTATCCGCCCAAAAATGCGACAGGAACCTTTTGATCTGATTCATCTCCATCTTGATGGGCAAATCCCTGCGCTGTTAGTCGCTTATCTGGTTCCTAAGTTGCTGTCTTGTCCATTGATACTCACTATCCACTGTTCACGACTGTCAGTTTATCAGCCGATGTCAATTTGGGATCGTATGACACATAAACTGGCTCGCTATCTGGAGCGTAAGGCGGTAAATATTGCCGCAACAACCATCGCACTGACCGAACGTACCGCCTCTGTTATTCGTCCATATGCTCGTCGTGTGGAAATCGTTCCTGATGTTGTCGATCCCAAACAATTCCGGCATCCCGGTGAATCAGCAATTCAGGCTTTTCGACAGAAATATGGATTAAAAACAAAAAACATTGGCTTTATTGGGCGTATAGCAAAAGAAAAAGGCTGGACACATTTTGTTGCTGTGGCTGATCGTCTGCGTCATCTTGACCTGCATTTTTTAGTCGTGGGAGATGGCCCGCAACGGCATAGGCTCGAAGAGACTATTGCTCAATATCAGCTAGAGTCCCAATTTACTATCACGGGATTTATCCCCAATGATCAGGTGGCAACCGCGATTGCGGCCTGTCATGTCATTGTCATGCCGTCAGAACATGAAGAGTTTGGTGGTGTATCCATTGAAGCTACTGCGGTAGGAGTGCCGGTGGCTGCCTATGCCGTTGGCGGTATTAACGAAATACTGGGGAAAATTTCGCCTGAACTGCTCGCTCCTGCTGGAGACATGAACCAATTGGTTAACTGCATTAACCGTGCTCTGACCCAGCCTCAACAGTCTCCCATCGTAGAAGAGAGTGATAACAACAAAAATCCGATAGAAATCTTTGCACCAGACGCTGTATTGCCTCGATTAAAGAGTATCTATCACGAGCTAGTCGAGCAATCTGTTACCAAATAACAGTATCCAACCAGATAACACTATAAGGATAACGTATATGTTTTCTATGGTAGAGATTGAAATCAATTCACGATGCAATCGACGTTGTGTGTATTGTCCTAATGTAATAGCGCCACGCGATGCCCCTAACAGAATGAAGCCTGAGCAATTTGAGCGTATTATCGACAGATTGGAAGAAGCAAATTTTACCGGGAGACTTTCTTATCATTTTTATAATGAACCGCTGCTGCATCCTAAGTTACCGCAATTTGTCGCCCGGGTCACTGAACGGCTGCCGGAAGTCAGACAAATACTGTATAGCAATGGCGATTATCTGACGGATGAAAAATATCAACTGTTACATAAAAATGGCATTAAACAGTTTATTATCACTCAGCACGACAGCAAACCTGGAGCGCCCAAGCCTGATCTTATCTGGCTTATTCCTGATCAGTTACAGTTGACCAATCGTGCAGGCAATGTGATCGCCGGCCCAGAAATCGTCTCGAATCTTCCCTGTTTTGCGCCATCAGACATGTTGATTATCACGATCACAGGGAATGTAGTGCTTTGCTATGAGGATAACAAAGAAGAAGTGGTTCTTGGCAACGTCTTTGACACGCCTATCATGGGAATCTGGAATTCACCTCAGTTTCGTCGGGCCCGTGAAGCACTCTCATGTGGAAATCGAAATGCAACGGACATTTGCCGTCGTTGCAATAATCGTTCACATCAAAAAAGTGAGGCGTTCGATTATGTCCTTTAAAAAAACGTCACAATATGTGGTATTGATAGAACGGTATCCAGACAATTTTGATCGTCGGGGGTGGGGGGGAATAGAAACGGCCTATTGGAATCTTGCGCATATCCTGCCCAGCTATGACGTTGAGGTCATCTGGTATTCTGCGCAGGAATACCCAACCTTTGATAATTTAGCAGAGCGAGTCTCATCCCAAAATATCACGGCTATCATTCCTTTAATGGAAAGCGAGTTATTTCGCGCAGGCCAACAAGCGCCAGAATCGCTGAGACAGCGTACTATCCGGGTCTGGCATGATGTCTCGTTGCTCTCCCATGCTAATTTGTCTGCCTGCCATGCTCATCAGCCCGGAGCAAATGCCGCTGATTGCGTCGCCATTGCTGCTGCGCCAGACGCCTATGCTGCCGATGTCTTTTTTTATGAGGCGCCATGGACATATTGTTTTCCCAAACGACATTACATTCCCTGGGCGGCGGATCATATCCCCGCCCGTGATTACCATTCCCCCAACGGTCCGGTGGTCTTATTAGCGGGTAAAGTAACGCTTGAGAAGCTCTCTCCGGTTGTCGAGGCTTGTCTGGAGAAGGGATTGCATCTGCATATCCTGTTTAACAACTGGTCGAAACGGAGCAAAGAAGCCAGGCACTATTTTAATGGCTTAAATTTGGGTGAACGACATAAGGTTTTCGATTATTACGATCTGGAACACGATCACGAGCTGATTTTTGGCGGAGCCAGTGCTGCACTAGTATTAAGTGATTATCATGAGACATTTAACTTTCTGTCCGCTGAAGCCGTACAACTGGGTATACCGGTTGTGGCTTATGCCCATTCGGGTGCTACACGCCGTTTTGCCGCTCATCTTGTTGAAGATAACAACGCCTTACTTGATTGGTTGAAAGAAGAGGGTATTGCGGGGCTGACCCCAGTTCCCCGATCTCATTGGTCATGGAATGACGTGGGAGCCGCTTATAGCCAATTGTTACACCACATGGCAGTGCGCCACCGATGAAAACAACCTCCTTAGACCTTTTTAGTGATGAAAAGAAGTGGTGATAATGGACCCTGGAGAAAATCATAAGATGTTAATTCAAGAAAAATTACAGTTAGGTGCACGTCATTTTCATGGATTAAAACAGGCGCCTGCTGAGTTAGTTGCCGACGCTTGTGTGATAGGTAGCGGTGCTAGTGGTGCGGTAGTTGCGAATGCCCTGCAAGCATGTGGTTGGTCGGTCATTATGGTTGAAGAAGGAGACCTACTTGCGCCTAAAGTAACACAAGAAGAGGTGGATAGTTCGTCTCCCATGGCAGAAATTAAAGGGGAAAATGGCTGGGAAGAGCGGGGATGGTCTTGGAGTACGCGAAATGTAGGCGGGGGGACACTCTTTTATGGCGGTGCATCTTTCCGTTATCAGGATTGCGATTTTGATGCTCGCTCCTGGTTATCAGGTATTGGGCTTGATATTGCTTGGCCAATTCATCTGACTGATTTAGAAAAATACTATGCTATTGTTGAGAAACAATTGCGTGTCAGTGGTGGGCCACACACAGCACCCGCAAAAGAGGGAGGCAATGCCCTCCCAAGGTCGCTGCCTGCGGATATCATGGCAGCGGCGGCAAAACAGCTCGGTTATTATCCGTTCACAACGCCGATGGCGATTGATCCTAAACTCTGCACACAGGAAAAACGCTGTATTGATTTTCAATGCCCCAGCGGTGCTAAAAGTGATGTCCTGAATATCTATATCAAGCATTTGGTCAACCACTGCAATTTTACCCTCCTTTCAGGTATCCGTGGCGTGGCGCTGGAACAAGAACGCTCAGGGCAAATCAGTACGCTGCGCTGTCTGGATCTGGAAGATGGCAGTATTCGCCATGTGAAAGCACGGTATTTTTTCGTTGCCTGTAACGCAATACAGAGTGCGGCGCTTTTATTGCGATCAGTCACCCCTTTTGCACCCAATGGTATTGGTAATCGGCATGATCTCGTCGGTCGTGGGCTATGTATGAAACTCAGCCAGCGTATACGTGGTGTAGTGCCAGTAACTGATGCCATGCGTAATCATGCCGTTGGGCTTCGTGGCCCTTTCTCTACGTTGGCGATTTTGGACCACTATCTTGATGCTCGTTGCCCTAGTGGAATGGGAGGATTAATTTACGAAGCTCGTACTATCCCTGTCCCCGATGAGTTCCCTGAACTACTACCCTTAGAATTAGAAACCATCATTGCAGATACCCCTGCCTATGAAAACCGGGTGAAACTCTCTTCCCGTCGTGATGTCTGGGGGATACCTAAAATCATGATCGACTATCAGACAGCTCCCCATGATTTGGCACGCCTGTCCTATATGGCTGAACGCGCTGTCGATATTCTTCACGCCGCAGGTGCCACACAAATTCATTCTAAGCGTACACGTTCTGAAGAAGGGAGTACTCACCTGCATGGCACATGCCGCAGTGGTACAGATCCGGTACGTTCTGTTTTAGATCCTAACTGCCGGGTTCACGAACTCGAAAACCTTTATATTGTAGATGGTAGCTTTATGCCTTTCCCCGGTGGGCTCAATCCCACACTCACCATTCAGGCAAATGCATTACGTGTAGCACAACATGTTGTTGGAGTTGACTGAGCATGATCCGAGCAGAAGAAGTTTCCAGAATTTATCAGGTGCATCAACGTAACGAAAGTTTCCGTTCCGCGCTCAATTCACTCTGGAAAAGGAAGTATGAAACCGTCGTCGCACTAAAAAATGTCAGCTTCCAGATAGAAAATGGTGAAAGGGTAGGGATACTCGGCCCCAATGGTGCCGGCAAAACCACATTGGTCAAGTTACTTAGTGGGTTATTGCATCCCAGTAGTGGCCGAATCACCGTCGAAAGATATACGCCCTATCTGCGCGAAAAAACTTTTTTACACAGTGTTGGTCTTGTAATGGGTAATAAGGGGCAATTGATCTGGGATTTGCCCCCAATTGATACGTTTGAAATGATCCGGGTCCTGTTCGAGATTCCCTTGGCCGTACATAAACAGACTCTGAAGGAGTTGGGCGACTTACTGCAACTGAACACCATCATGACCAAACCCACCCGCCAGCTCTCATTAGGGGAACGTATGCGGTGTGAAGTGGCTGCCTCGCTGATCCATCAACCCAAGGTTCTCTTTCTTGATGAGCCGACGATTGGGCTTGATGTTGCCATGCAAGCTGCTCTGCGTGATTTTGTTGCTGAATATAATCGCCGCCACAATGCTACTATTCTGCTGACATCACACTATATGGAAGATGTGCGGGTATTGTGTCAACGCATTATCATTGTTGACCGTGGAACGATTTTCTATGACGGCGATCTGCGAACCTTCACGGCGAAACAAAACCCTGAAAAAATCGTCTCGTTCTCGATGAATCGCCAGATCAATATTCCCGATTTTTCACGCTTTGGCGCGCTCATTTCACAAACCGAAGAACGTTCCCAAATTCGAGTTCACCGCGATCATGTCCCTAGACTCGTACATTTTCTGGTTGAACAACAATTGGTAGTTGACCTCACCATAGAAGATCTTCCATTGGAGGAAATACTGCGCCAGATTTTTGGTCATCCCAACCAGAATAAAACCGAACAAAAACAAATTCCTGAATAGAGGCGAACCGACATGTTTTTCGCTCTTATAAAAGTCCGATTATTTGAAACATTCTCATTCCGAGCCGAATTTCTGCTTTGGCTTGTCACACTCAGTATGCCGTTAATCATGCTGGTTTTTTGGCGTTCGGTAACTCAAGATGGCTCTTTTCAAGGTTATACCGCAGAGGATTTTAATCTTTACTATGTTGCCGTTCTCGTGACCACCATATTAACCAGCTGTAACAACGTCTGGGAAATTAACGAAAATATCCGCCTTGGTGAACTTTCTTTTTGGTTAATGCGCCCCATTCATCCTTTTATCAACTACTTGGCAATTACTATTGCCGAACTGGGATTAAGCCTAATTGTTGCCTTACCTATTTTTATATTGGCACTGATCATGAGCTTACAGAGCCAGCCGCTAAATTTACCGCAACTAGGTTTGCTGGCGCTGGCGTTATCAGGTGCCTTCCTTATTAATCAAAGCATCCACTTGCTGATCGGGAGTCTGACCTTCTGGATCGAGCGCTCATTAGTTGTACATAAAATATATGTTGCCGCCAGTAGTGTACTATCAGGATATATGTTTCCGTTGGCCTTATTACCAGATTGGGCAGGTCAGATAGCAAACTGGCTGCCATTCCGGTTTGTGATTTCACTGCCAGTAGAAATATTAATCGGAAAGCATTCCCTGCTTGTCGCTGCTCAATGGGTGGCCTGTCAGTTCGCACTGGTGGCTTTGTTGTTTGCTGCCGCATTTTTTGTCTGGCGGCGAGGTGTCCGCTGTTACTTGGCGTTTGGATAATGATGCACTCTCTTGTAGTCATTCGTATGGCGTTTATCTTGAGTATAAAACGCTCGATACAATACCGTTGGGACTTCATGGTAGATGGTTTGCTTTCACTCATTATGGCGATACTACAACTGTTACCGCTTTTCATTTTGTTTAATGAACGTGGTGCCGTCGCCGGCTGGTCATTCGAGCAAATGCTGGTATTAATGGGCTGGTATATGATGCTATATGCTATTGTTGAAGGTCTGATTGCTCCCAGTCTTGCCGCCGCTGTTTCAGGTATTCGAACAGGTTTATTTGATTATATTTTAATGCGGCCCGTCGATTCACTTTTTCTCTGTTCACTCGTCGATATCAGGTTATGGAAAAGTATTGATTTTTTCTTCGGACTTGGCTTGGCTATTTACGCTTTTATACAGCTTGATATTCAACCTTCGTTCATGGATATCATGATGACAGTCATCTTATCGCTTGGTGGGCTTGCCACGGCTTACGCGTTGTTCGTTCTCGCCATTGCGACCTCTTTTGCATTAGTCAGGGTACAAAATTTGACCAACGTTCTCTCTTCGTTATTGGGTTTTGCTCGCTGGCCTATTCATCTATTTGGTATGCCTTGGCGGTTAATCTTTAGTTTTCTGATCCCCATTGGTGTCATGACAAGTTCCCCGGTTATGGCGTTGTTAGGGATGTTGACTTTGCCTTTAGCAATGGGATCGCTGGGAATAGCCATCTTTTTCTTTATCGTGGCACGATTAGTTTGGAAGCGTGCATTGCGTGGATATCGTTCGGCTTCTAGCTGAATAAATAAGATCACTCGCGCAACATTATGCTGTGCGAGTTTGATCATATAACAAGCTGTTCCATCTATATTATTTCAAACCCATCGCATCCCGTATGGTAAAAAATAGATCGGTCTGGTCGGTTAATCCAACAATATTTGCGGCGTGTGGGCCATAAGCTGCTACACGTAATTGTGTACCAGTATGTTTCTGAGAAGTTGTTTCTGAATTACCATAACTGACTGTGATAACGGCCCCGTCTTTGGTAATCAGTGAGCGGGTCAAACCGGGGGCTTTAACATCAGGTTCAATAATCTGGCTGGAATGTCCATGATCCGCAGTAACAATTACTAGTGTATCCCCATGTTGTTTAGCGAATCTCAAACCGGCTTGTACTGCTTCATCCAAAGCAACCACTTCACCGATTTGTGCGCAAGGATTGGCGGAGTGCTCATAATCATCAGTCAACGCACTTTCCACTTGCAGGAAGAAGCCATTTTTATTGACTTTCAGTAGATCAATGGCTTTTTCGGTCATCTGTACTAATGTCGGCTGCTGTGAACTCCGTTTGATGTTCAATTTGCATTTCACCGGGGCTTCGTTAAGATTTCCATGATAAATCGCTTTCGGTCCCTCCCACATTCCGTGTAAAACTTCTTCATTAAATAATCCTAATAGCGGTTTTTTTTGATTCGCTTTTTTCACCGCGTTCAATGATGTTATATCTGTTACCCATTGATACCCTTGCTCCAACGCCTGCTGCTTCAGCGTTTTTCCTGTATTGACACCTGCCACTGATTGCTGGGAAAAGATATCGATTCCTCCCCCTAACGTGACATCTGCACGTGCCGCCAGAAGTTGTTCCGTGATAGAACCTTTTCCCCCCTTTTCGAGGGCATCAGTGGGACACATTTCCGACGTTTCTGTTGGGCCATAGCATTCACGCTGCGTGACATGCGCATACAGTGCTGCCGATGTTGCATCCTGAACTTCAGCCGTAGTGACATTACCGGTTGCTTTTTTGTTCTTTTTTGCTAGCTCCAATAAGGTTTGATGAGGTTGGTTAAAAACATCAATGGATAATGCCCCGTTGTAAGTTTTTACTCCAGTAGCCCAGGCAGTGGCTGAAGATGCTGAATCCGAAACATAATTGGGTTTCTTGGTGTCTTTATTTAATGAGTAATGTGTATATTGTCCAACTAATGGCATTGCATCAATTCCCTTGAAAAATCCTCCTGCACCTTCTGCGTAGTTACGAGCTAATGTAATTGCAGAATCTCCCATTCCATCACCAATAAACAAGATGACGTTCTTGACTTTCTTATTATCTAATGAATCTCTAAGCGCTGTAGTTTGTTCTTGTGTAAATCTGCGTGCCCCACCAAATTTTGTTATGTCACCTCTTGATATACGATATTCAGACGGGAATTGTTCTTTACTATTGATAGCCAATGTAGGTAAGCATGTTCCTAGTGTTAATAATGTCACAAGAAACATAATGAATTTCTTAAATCTTTTATTAGTCATCGTGTTTTTCCTATAAAAATTTAATTTTATTTGAGGGTTTGATAGTGAAGAATTTATCACACTTTACTTAGATAAATGAAAATAAAGCTGAAAAAGCTAAATAACTGCTTTTAATTTTACTATATCATGACCTTGGTTTTGCTACATTTGTAGATATTCCGTATCATCGAGAACTACAGCTATATGGTTTAGAATTTGCGAGTCATTGAATTATCGGGAAAAAATTAGAAACAAATATCCGCTTTGCGGCTCCTTATGCTCTCAGGGAAAGAGAGGTAAATGAGGATATTAGTGGGCTAATCAGACAATACTTTCCAAAGGAACAGGCTTCAATAAAGTTTCTAATCGAGAGATAAATTTTGTCGTAAACCGATTAAATAATTTCCTACTGAAATATTCGGAATGGAAAAGATCCCAATGAATTATTTAAAGGAATACGAATTTGTTTACTCGCAGCATAATTATGTTGTGCTTGCTATGCGAAACAGTTTAACTTGTTTATATGTAATTAATGTTTTTAAAGTTTGGCTAATAAATGGCGTGGGTTATCATTAAATGACGCTTTTGAAATGTAATATATAATTAATTACCTTCAAAAGTGTTTTTTACTTGAAAATTTCATGGATACAAAGTTGATTTATTTGTCCTTTTCATGTTGTTTATTTATATAACTTTGCATTATTTTTGATGACTGATTCAGATGTTCTAATACGGTGGAAATAGTTTCCCATAACTTTGGATCAGCTGCATCATAATCACGGATGCTAAAACATCCTTTTATATTTTTGGCGGCATAGATAAGATTATTAATATTTTCTAATAACATTAGCGGTGCGACATTAAGATAATTTCCTTGCAACTCATTGAGTATTTTGTGAAATAATTCAAAATCATTCCTATCAACAGCATTTGTAATCTTATCTATGTACTGCAATTTTTCTCTCATTTCCATTATATTTTACCTCTTTATTTACTATCACATTAAAAATGACTATGATTAGTCATCTTTATCCAAATATTCTTGTGCTAATTTTGATACATGATTTAAAAAGTCTAACGCAGTGGTTTCCCATAATTCAGGAACAAATTCGTGGTAATTAAAATTATGAAAGTCTTTTTCTACATGATCAGAATTACGGATGAAAATATTAATTTTTCTTATTAAACTTATTATGGTTATTGGATATTGATGGTTTAGATAGTCAGTTATTATTTCATCTATTGTTTCGCCAAATAACTGACAATCTTGATGAAAATAAGTAATCATTAAATCATCTATATATTTTCTTTCTATTTCTCTTTCCATTGAATTAAACCTCTTTGTTTATTTTTTCATTTAAGAATACTTTAACTATTCATCTTGCTCAGTATGCTCGTTTAAAAAATCCTGTGCTTTTTTGGATACGTGCTCTAAAAATTCAAGTGCTGTGAGTTCCCATATGTCAGGGAAAACGTCAGCATCAGAATAGATAAAATAAAATTCTTTCTCTACATCTTCGGAATTACATATGAAAGTGTTAATTTCTTTTATTACTTCTCTTTTCATTCTATTGCTTGTGTTACTAAAGAAATCATCTATGACATCATCAAGCTCAGGGCCAGATATTATTTCATAGTCCTGATTAAAATAGGCGTACATTAAATTATCCAAAAGTGGATATTGTCTGTTCATAAGCTAAACTTCCTTTTCAAGGCGTTCGTTTAAAAAATCCTGTGCTTTTTTTGATACGTGCTCTAAAAATTCAAGTGCTCTCATATTCCATACTTCTGGGAGAACGTCAACATCATGATAATGATAATCAAATGTGTTCTCTACATCTTCAGAAGAGTCAATAAGATCGTTGATTTCTTCTATTAACCCTTTTCTCATTCCCTGAGATGCATCATTAAGAAAATCATTGATAACATCATCAAGCTCGGGACCTGATATTATATCGAAGTCCTGATTAAAGTAAGCATGCATTAAAATGTCTAAAAATGGATATTGTCCGGTCATAAGCTAAACCTCCTTTTTTAGATAATCCTGTGCTCTTTTGGATATATAGTTTAAAAAGCCAAGTGCTGTAGCAGTATCCCAAAAGTCTGGGTCAAAGTCACTATAATAGAGAGCGTCAAAATCTTTTTCTATATCTTCTGAGGTGTTAATAAAAGAGTCAATCTCTTCTATTAATTTTTTTATCATTTCCTGAGTTGCAACATTAAGAAAACAATCTGTGACTTCATCCATAGTTTCTCCATACAATAAGTCATAATCTTGACAAAAATAAGCACCTACTAAGATGTCTAAAAATGGATATTGTCCGTTCATTTTAATTGGGGCCTTTCATATTATTGCGATCTCTTGGTAATCAAAATCAATAGAATTGCTTGAAATATATAAACCACTCTTATTGATTAAATTTCCTTGTTTGTTGTTGTCTGAAAAAACGTTTAATTACTCGTTTTTATCCAGATAATCTTTTGCTCTTTTTGATACAAATTGTAGAAATTCAGATGCTGTGGTGTTCCATAATTTAGGGCAAAAGCTAGAACTATAATAGAGAGTTTGAAAGTCTTTCTCTATATTTTCTGAATTATGGATAAGAGACTCTATTTCCTCTATTAGCTCTTTCTTCATTGCTTTATTCGTGGTATCAAGGTAGTCATTTATGACATCATCAAGCTCAGGGCCAGATATTATGTCATAGTCTTGATTGAAATAAGCAAACATTAAGCGATTTAGTTCCATCTTCCTCTCCATAAATTTTGGAATGTTGTTAGTATATAGTGTTGTTTACCGTTAAATTCAGAATGCCTTAATTACTCATCTTTTTCAGTATGCTCGTTTAAAAAATCCTGTGCTTTTTTTGATACATGCTCTAAAAATTCAAGTGCTGTGAGTCCCCACCATTCTGGGAGAACGTCAGCATCATGGTAATGATAATCAAATGTGTTCTCTACATCTTCAGAAGAGTCAATAAGATCGCTGATTTCTTCTATTAACCCTTTTCTCATTCCCTGAGATGCATCATTAAGAAAATCATTGATAACATCATCAAGCTCGGGACCTGATATTATATCGAAGTCCTGATTAAAGTAAGCATGCATTAAAATGTCTAAAAATGGATATTGTCCTGTCATAAGCTAAACCTCCTTTTTTAGATAATCCCGTACTCTTTTGGATACATGATTTAGAAAATCTAATGCAGTAGTTTCCCATAACTCTGGATAGAATTCATGACCCAAATTATCAAAATCTTTTTCTACATCTTTTGAGTTACTAATAAAGTAATCAATGTCTTCTATTAATCCTTTCATAAATATGGGAGGTTCGCTATTTAAATATTCAGTTATTACCTCATCTATTGTTGTTTCGCCAAATATTTCACAATCTT
Organism: Photorhabdus sp. RM71S; assembly: GCF_042879355.1. Taxonomy (NCBI): domain Bacteria; kingdom Pseudomonadati; phylum Pseudomonadota; class Gammaproteobacteria; order Enterobacterales; family Morganellaceae; genus Photorhabdus; species Photorhabdus sp. RM71S. The sequence continues at coordinate 34,316 of NZ_JBHFKV010000031.1, forward strand.
GGTTAAAATAAGCCCCGATAAAATTATCTAAGTGTTGTATTTCTTTTTTTCTCTTCATTGCATTGATCCTCTTTATATATGATTAATATTTAGGAAAGGCGGTTAATATATAGTACGGCTTACCATTGAATTCATAGTAATATAAAACAACTCTCACTTTATATAATTGGTCTACTCCTTCAACACCTTTGGTAATGCCGATGCCAACCGGTACTTTTGAAACATCATCTATAGTTAACCTGCTACCTCCAAAAGCATATTTCGTCCAGTTAGTTATTTTTGCCTGATTATTTTTGATGGTATTTGAAATCACTTTCTCTGCTATTTTTGTATCATAAAAACAACTTGATTCTTTCATTGTTTTAGATATTAAAAACCTCGCCCTTAACTCCTGCTCCGATAGCCCAACATGTTTAAGCAAAGTATGTCCACCCGGTTTTAACCCTGTAGGCGATTCATGTTCAATTAACTTAATTCGGCCTACCCGTACAGAGGCAACTCTGACAGCGCCCGCTATTGAAGCAAATGACAATGGTACAGCGATATCGACAGTAAGCCCTATTTCAGAAGCGGTGTAATCATCAGCTCCAAATTCTTTTGCTAAGTTTACCGCCTCTTGATAAGTTTCCGTCGTGGTTTCTCTGCCGGTAATTATTTGACTGGCAGAAGCATTCATTACGTCAAGACTGTGCGCGCCGATAATAACGCAGGCAGCTTTAGTTAGCGTTGAAGGATCGGGCGCCAGACAAAGAGCGCCAGCGCCAATCAGTTCAACGACTCCCGCTGCTAAACTTGCCCCACCTAATATTCTGTTACTCCAGGTCTCTTCCTCGGTAATGGTATTATCCGATAGGATCGCCGCAAGTTGCACAGGCGATAAAACAATGCGTAACCCATTCTCAGATTCTGAATCAACAGGGGTATCAGTTAAATAAGCGGCATTATTCATCGTCAATAAACCCTGTCATCCCAGAAGCTATAAGAACCGGTGGAGCAGGCCAGATTGTTCCACGTGATATTTTTATAAGTGAAGCAGATAATTTCTTGTGGTACGCCGGCATTATTATCTCTGGAATGCGGAAAATGGCATTTTATGCTGGAGATAAAGGCGTGGCCTAGCCTGATGGAGTAATTTTTTTCTAATCCTCCGGTTGGTGATGTTCGATAATTCTCAAACAGGCATTCCAGCTCTTCATTTTCATCGAAGCTTCGCGTCAGTAAAGGCGAAGATTTATCGACAGGTTTTATTACCATAACCGGATGATGGGATACGTGTTGTTCCCTCGTCATTAAATGTTGAAGAGAGTAAATAAAAATCTCATTCTCATGGCCGTGCTGGTAATTATTTCCTATAGAGTTTAAGGAACCGCAGCCAGCGGAGATCAGCCCCTGTTTTTTGCCTTTCAATGTTAGATAAATGATATTTGCCATACTGGTTGCTCCCCTTAATGTGCTTTTTTTATCCTGCTGTAGGGTGTGTGTAAAAAGCAATCAAAAATTTATAAATTTAAGATAATTTACATTTGTAAGAGGAATAAATTAATAAAACCGAAACACTTAGAAATGTGGTATCAAAGTATTAAGAGGGACTTAAAGATCTGGACTATCAAGATGGCATGTTTGTGATGATCGCATAGCGTGAGTTGATATAGTGTGAGTTGACATTCAGGTAGCACTCAGTAGTCACTACCTGAATATTTGAAATCATTCTAAACGCACACGACTAATCTGATAAAAAACCGCCACACCCAGTATCCTAGCAAAGCAAATGTAATGACATTAAGAGAAAGGGATTTGAATCTTTTCTTCACGGTTGCATAAATTAAGGGTGACATAATCAGTAAACATGTTGGAGCAAATACATCACGATTATCATCTATCAGCTCTCTGTAAACAGTACAGAGATTATCTATATCCTGACCACCGATATAATACGCTTCTTCTAAGTATGACATCATATATATAAATAATATACAAAAGATAGCATAAGTGATATTTAAAACTATGGCTGATTTGCTCATTCTGAAATTCTCACGATTAAATGCGTTGTCTTGGTTTTAATCCTGCAAATAATAAAACAGGTGTTTTTTCTTGGTGAGCAGATTTTGTTATTAATTTCTTGTTGTATCGTACATGAGGTATCCCATGTGCCCATAAATAATGTTGACCATTTACGTCATGTAGATTGTTGGATAACCATTTATAACGTATGAAATCGGTGGCACCAAAACCTGGGGACCTGAATTTATCTGCCGTATAGTGAAGGCTTTGCATATGTTGTGTTTCCTTTTCTTAAATAAATTTATATCGGCACTCCGGTTGCCATCATTTATCCTTCAAAAAGTTCCAGTGAGTTACAGAGTCTCAGTATATTCAGAATTTTAATTCTTGGAAGAGATTTCGTAATAAAAATGAGTCAGTTTAGCACGAATTAATAGCAGGAGGTTGGCTTCACAAGCCGAATGAAAATGCCGGTCTTGGTATAATTAGCATGGATATTTATTTTTAGTGAATATTTTTTTCTCGCCAATGACTAGGTGAGCAGCCAACTAATCGATTAAAGAAACGGGCAAAATAAGCTGGATCTTTAAATCCAAGCTGATAAGCCACTTCAAATACTGGGCAATCACTGAATAATAATAGCCGTTTGGCTTCACGTAGTTGACGGTCAAAGATGAGTCGTTTTGGTGGACGGTTAGTGAATCGACGGCACATATCTTTTAACCGAGATTCTGTAATATCTAACTTATGGGCATATTCCGGTACGGAAAGATGATGATGATAATGATTATCTATTAATTGGTTAAAGCGCTGAAATAATTTAATTTCTCCTCGCACGCCATTAATCGGGTGATCATCAAGAGGAATATTGCGTAATAACAGGGTAAATATAGCTTGTGCCAGGAATGTCAACGATTGCTCTCGACCAATAAAGTTATTAGATGATTCGCGGGCGATTAACGCCCAATAGTGATTAAAAGCGGCTAGCTCTTCAGGTTTATCCGCGACGGATAAGCAAATGGCCGGAATATCAAGAATATCTTTATTAGCCGGATAGAGTGATTCCAATAACGGTAATATCAGATCTTGCCGTACAGTAAGGACATATCCGTCACTGTCATCTTGAGTGAAAAAAGCGTGGGGAACGGAGGGAGGTGTCAGGATAAACAGCGGGGCCTGTACAGAATAGTGTTGAGCATCCAACTGTAATTCAATATGTCCGGTGATCAAAAAATGAAGTTGGAAGAAACCATCGTGACGATGAGCTTGCATATTACGACCAAAAAATGCCGCCATCCGGCCAAAGGTCTGATAATGCACATCATCAGTGCCTTGGGTTTCATCATAATCCTTGCTGATATCAATGTTGGCAATGATAGGTTCAGCCATGATGGTTTTTCCTTTTTATTGAAAATTACGGTGCTGCTCTCTGTCTCGCGTGTTTCATTGGGATCAGCCAGATAATGGCTGCGCCAATGACCAGTAACCCAGCAACGAAATAGAGACCGGTATTAAAGCTCCCTGTCTGATCTTTCAGCCAGCCGATTAATAACGGGCTGAGTGCTGAACCTATATTACCTGTAGCGCTAATAACTGCAATGCCGATCGCTCTTGCGCGTAAACTGATAGCTTGATCCGGCGTTGTCCAGAAGACCGCCATTGCGGTAAATGAACCGGCTGAAGCCATAATAATCCCAGTGAGCTGAATGACACTGTGGTGAGTCAATGAGGTCAATATCCAGCCCGCAGCGGCGAATAGATAGGGTAGCGCCGTATGCATTTTACGTTCTTGTAACCGGTCTGAACGGCGACTCCAGTAAACCATCCCGATGATGGTACAAAACTGAGGAATAGCGGTCAGAATGCCGATCATGATGTTACTGCTGCCCTGATTGAAGCTTTGTACAATCTGTGGCGTCCAGATATTAATCGCGCTCAGGGTATTGGTTAGACAGAAGTAGGCCAGGGTATACATCAGCATGATTGGCGCGAAAATTTCACGCCATATACTGGGTTTTTGCATTGCCTGATGCGTTGATGAGCTTACCGGTTGAACCTGAGTGGGCTGGTCGTTATCCATCATCTCTTGTAAGCATTTTTTGTCTTCATCTGTCAGCCATTTAGCGCGTTTTGGCGAATCATCAAGATAGAACCAAACGACAATTCCCAGTAGTACCGAAGGAAAACCTTCCAGCAAGAATAACCATTGCCAGCCGTGAAGGTTCAGAAGGCCATCCATTTCCAGAATATAACCGGAAGCCAGAGAACCAAACGCCATCGTCACCGGCATGGCCACCATAAACAGCGCATTGGCACGGGCGCGATAGTAAGCCGGGAACCAGTAAGTCAGATACAACAGGATACCCGGCACGAAACCTGCTTCGGCGATACCAACCAGCATACGCAAGATATACAGACTGGTTGGTCCGGTGGCAAACATGGTGGCAGTGGAGGCGATCCCCCAGAGCACCATGATCGCGGCTATCCAGCGTCGCGCCCCGACAATGCTGAGCATGATATTGCTAGGAATACCGAAGATGACATAAGTGACATAGAATAGTGTTGCTGCCAGACCAAACATCGTTGCGCTCAGTCCAAGATCTTTACCCATTGTCAGGCCGGCAAACCCAATATTAATTCGATCCAGAAACGAGAATACAAATAAGACGAACAGGAAAATAATCAGACGACGGAATAGCTTATTAATGACGGATTGCTGTTGTGCCGTTAGCGGTTTATGTTGACCAACCGGAAGCTCCGGCTGTTGCACGGCAGTTGATGAATCGCTCATTATCATTTTCCTTAATTACTGTTTTATGTGTATTACGTTGTTTAGGAAATTAAAAGCTTATTGAGTAAATCGGTTGTTAAATTGTGATTGCTGAGATTAATAAACACCGGGTGAAGGTGTTGCCGGCAGATCTTTATTCGCGATAAATCGTGCTGCCAGTGCTTCCGCTGTCCGAGCCAGTAAAGTTGTATCAATACCAACAGCAACGAATAGAGCGCCGAGTTTCAGGTAATGCTCGGCAACATTGGGTGCTGACATCAGAATGCCCGGCGCTTTACCCGCTGCTTTGATTTGGGTGATTGCCTGCTCAATTGCGGCTTTCACTTCAGGATGTTGCGGATTATTGGTAAAGCCCATGTCGGAACTTAGATCCGCCGGACCGATAAAAACACCATCCACACCGTCTACTTTGAGGATTTCCGGCAGGTTACGGAGTGCTTCACGGGTTTCTACCTGAACCAGAACGCAGATTTCATCGTTGGCACGATGCAGATAATCAGGAATTCTGTTCCAGTGGGAAGCTCTTGCCAGAGCGCTACCCACACCACGGATACCCGCCGGTGGATAACGGGTTGCGCGAACCGCTTCGTAAGCCTGCTCGGCGTTTTGTATCATGGGGATTAATAACGTTTGGGCGCCGATATCCAGTAGTTGTTTTATGATGACCAGATCATTCCAGGGCGGGCGCACAATGGGATGACTTGGATAAGGGGCGATGGCTTGCAATTGGCTTAAAATCGTCTGAACATCGTTCGGTGCATGTTCGCCATCAATAAGTAGCCAGTCGAAACCGGCTCCGGCCACTAATTCAGCACTATAGGGGTTACAAAGCCCCAACCATAGACCGATTTGTGGCTGGCCTGCTTTTAATGCCTGTTTAAATTTATTGGTTAACCGATCCATATTTTTTCTCCTTAAACAAAACGGCAACTGATCGCGCCGATGGGGCCGTAATCCACATGGAAGGTATCTCCTTTATTAGCTGGAACCGGGCGGGTAAAAGATCCACTGAGAATGATTTGCCCCGCTTCAAGCTGAACACCATGTGGGGCCAGTTTGTTTGCTAACCATGCGACACCATTAGCCGGATGATTAAGTACCGCAGCCGCGACACCGGATTCTTCAATCACACCATTGCGATAGAGCAGGGCGCTGATCCAGCGCAGATCAAACTGATCGGGTTTAATTGGGCGGCCGCCCATAATGACGCCGCCGTTGGCGGCATTGTCAGAAATCGTATCGAACACTTTACGTGGACGCTTGGTTTCCGGATCGATGTTATGGCAACGGGCGTCGATCAATTCCAACGCTGGAATGATGTAATCGGTCGCATTGTAAACATCAAACAGGGTGCAGTTTGGGCCACGCAAAGGTTTTGCCAGGATAAATGCCAGTTCGACCTCAATACGGGGCACAATAAAGCGATCACATGGAATATCACTGCCATCAGGGAAAAACATATCGTCCAGCAGAGCGCCATAATCTGGCTCACTGATTTGTGAACTGGCTTGCATGGCCTTTGAGGTCAGGCCAATTTTATGGCCTTTGAGTACGCGACCTTCGGCAATTTTCAACTCCACCCAGTGACGCTGAATAGCATAAGCATCGTCGATGGTGATTTCAGGGTAATCCAATGAGATCTGGCGTATTTGTTCACGGCTTTTTTCTGCCTGATGCAGACGATGTGCAACCTGTGATACGACTTCTTTCTGTAACATGCGGTTAAACTCCTGTGTCCTCTATGCCACCAAAGCAGAGGTATTTCACTTCCAGATAATCTTCGATACCGTAACGAGAACCTTCACGTCCCAGGCCCGATTGTTTAATGCCGCCAAATGGGGCGGCTTCATTAGAGATCAAACCTTCATTGATCCCGACCATGCCGCTCTCCAGTGCTTCTGCCACACGGTAGATCCGGCCGATATCGCGGGAATAAAAATAAGCCGCCAGCCCAAATTCAGTCTCATTTGCCAGATGGATGGCTTCTGCTTCATCACGGAATTTGAACAGGGGAGCAATAGGGCCGAACGTTTCTTCTTGGGAGATAAGCATGGATTTATTGACATCAGCTAATACGGTAGGTTCGAAGAACAGACCGCCAAGAGCGTGTGGTTTACCTCCGGCTAATATGCGTGCGCCACGAGAAACGGCATCGTTGATATGTTCCTCGACTTTATCGACGGCGGCTTGATTGATCAGTGGGCCTTGTTGTGATTTGGCATCGTTGGCCGGGCCAACCTGCAACCGATTAACGGCTTGTGCCAGACGTTCGGCGAAGGTGTCATAAATGGTTTCCTGCACCAAAATTCGATTAGCGCAAACACAGGTTTGACCGCTGTTGCGGAATTTAGCTATCAACGCTCCTTGTACCGCGGCATCAATATCAGCATCATCAAAAACGATAAATGGTGCATTGCCGCCCAATTCCAGTGATAGCTTTTTCACGGTGTCGGCACTTTGTGCCATCAAGAGCTTACCGACACGGGTTGAACCAGTAAAAGAGAGTTTGCGAACAATCGGGCTTTGGGTCATAACCCCGCCGATGGTTTTCGCATCGATGCCAGTCACCACATTGAATACCCCTGCGGGAATGCCGGCTTGTTCCGCTAGCGCGGCCAGAGCCAGAGCGGAAAGTGGGGTTTCCGAGGCGGGTTTTAGGATCACCGTGCAGCCCGCTGCCAGAGCAGGGCCAACCTTGCGGGTGATCATGGCGTTGGGGAAGTTCCACGGTGTAATGGCTGCCACAACGCCAATAGGTTGTTTGATCGTGGCAATCCGGCGACCGGGCAATGGGCTTGGAATGGTTTCACCGTAGGTACGTTTACCTTCTTCCGCGAACCATTCGATGAAACTGGCGCCATAAGCGATCTCGCCCATAGCTTCTGTCTGTGGCTTCCCTTGCTCCCGGCTCAACAATTCAGCCAGTGTCTGTTGATTTGCCAGCATTAACTGAAACCAATGTTGCAGGATCTGGCTGCGTTGTTTGGCTGTCATGGCTCTCCAGGCAGGCAGGGCTTGCTGAGCGGCTGCAATTGCGCGTTCTGTTTCAGCGGCGCCCATATTACTGACGTGGGCAATAACTTCACCGTTTGCCGGGTTAGTCACCTTAAAAGTTGCTTGGTTGTCGGCATCAGTCCACTGTCCGTTGATATAAGCTTGTTGACGCAGTAATTCTGTATTTACATTATTTGTCATGATTTTTTTCTCCTGAAGACACTTGTGTGAGAGGTTTTCGCTGGTAGAAAGTGGCTAGCTGTTGGCATAACCAACACAATCCAGCACAAACTGTCATTACAAGGGCCATCGCAAAAGGGGTTTCATCTTGGAGTAAAGAGACGGCAACACTGGCGAGTGCTGCCATAGCGAATTGCGCGGAAATAGCGAGTGCGCTGGCGCTGCCGGCAAGTTGACCGCGATGTTGAAGTAATAAAGAGAGGCTGTTAGTACCAATGGCATTAACCAGCGAGATAAACAGTACGACCAAAATGACGATTACAGTCAGACTTTGTTGATAAAAGATAACCAGTAAGATGCCAAACAGCAGTTGAGCACTGGTTTGAATGAATAACAGACGAGAAAGATCGTAGACTTTTAGTAAACGAACATTGAGCAGCACCATTGCCATCATGCCTAGCGCATTACAGGCGAACAGTAAGCCGTAGTAATTTGCCGGAACCTGAAAATAATTGATATAAACGAAAGGGGAACCACTGATAAATGCGAACATAGCGGCACAAGTAAAGGCTAATGTGCCGATAGTTGCCATCGCTTCACCGTCAGTCAGTAACTTGCCGTAATTTTTAAAAGCGGTGATAAGTTTTCCATTGTTACTCTGAGCGGGTAGCGTTTCTGGCAAGAAAAATAGTAATAATATCCCACTGATACAACCAAATAGGCTCAATAGCGTAAATATGGCTTGCCAATTGAAATAGGTTAACAATAAACCACCAAGTAATGGGGCGATAAGCGGCGCTATCATGGTCACTAAGGTCATGAGTGATAGCACGCGTGGTAATTCCTGCGGGCCATAGATATCACGGGCGATAGCTCGGCCCATGACCACTGCGGCGCCACTGCCAAATGCCTGTAATGAGCGCAGTAAAATCAAGTGTTCAACTTGTGTCACCAAGGTACACAACGCACTGGCAACGACAAATAATGTTATACCGCTGAGCAGCAGTTTTCTGCGCCCTAAATGGTCGCTCAGTGGGCCGTATAACAGCATACCGATACAGAAACCGGCGAAAAATGAGCCCAAGGTATGTTGCATCTGCCCTTGTGTTGCCTGTAATTGCCTTGCCATTTCCGGCAAGGCGGGCAGGTACATATCAATCGACAGAGGCCCGAAGGCCACCAGCGCGCCTAATAAAGGGATTAACCAGCGAGGAGGATGCGGATGAAAGGGCTTAGGCATCACTACTCCTTACGAAACAAGGCGTGGACGTTGTTTTGTTTGTAGTTCAATACCGGGTCTAATTCTTCCATTGTAAAAGAGAGGGCAAGGTAACGTTGTGCCATCAGCGAGGCAAAATGTTGTTTGATCAGAGTGAATAGTATTTCACCAACCTGTTGACGGCTTTCAAGGCTGCGTCCTGCGCCGATTTTCAGTGTCATATGGACGAAGGCGTAATCATGTTGACCATCGGCCATTTGCCAGGTATCCAGCCAGATGGCGCGGCTGCGTATGCCGCCTAATGGGAAAATACTGGTCTCGGCCAGCGCCTGATTCACTTTGGCAAACAACTCAGGCAAATTGGCTTGTTCGCGGATGTTTTCCGTACATTCAGCATAAAAATGTGGCATATAGGTTGCTCCTAATCAGGGGATCGCGGGTTTATCGGTGATGTAATCAGGTAGTGGAAATACGGCGTTGACTTGCCCGGTGCCGGAACTAGCAAACAGTTCAGTCAGAAATTCCACTTTACCGTCATATTTATCCCAACCGAGTAGACCTAATAACATCACCGTGTCGTGCATATTGCCTTCGCCATAACAATAATCTGCATATTCCGGCAGCATCTTGCAGAACTCTTTGAATTTGCCCTCTTTCCAGAGCTGAACTACCCGATGATCCATCTGTTCATCAAATTCTCGGGTATAGCTATTCATGCCCTCTTCAGCGCGTTGATCATCAATAAAGCGGTGAGAAAGGGAACCACTGGCGAGTACCGCCACGGTGCCGTCATATTTCTCAATCGCTGTCAGAATTGCCTCTCCAAGACGACGACTGTCTTCAAAAGCGTGGACCGTGCAGAATGCGGAGACAGAGACGACTTTAAAATGTCGGTCACTGTTCATGTAACGCATTGGTACCAGCGTGCCGTACTCCAGTTTCAGGCTTGGGATTTCATGCGCCTGAGCGCGTACGCCGACATTGCGCGCCTCTTCTGCGATCATTTGTCCCAGTTCAGGATTGCCGTCATATTCATAACTCATATCCCGGATGAAGTGGGGTAATTCATTACTGGTGTAAATGCCGGAGAAATGGTCGGCGCAATTGATGTGATAGGCACTATTCACCAACCAGTGCGTATCAAACACAATAATGGTATCGACACCCATTTCGCGACAACGGCGACTGATCTCTTTGTGACCATCAATCGCTCCCTGACGGCAACCATGATGCTTCCCCGGTAGTTCAGACAGATACATGGATGGCACATGTGTAATTTTGGCTGCTAACGCTAACTTACCCATAAAATCCTCATTTGATATCAGGACGGCGAACCGGAATTCGCCGTGGTTAACGCTGACGGAACGGTTATACCCCCCAACGTGGGATTGGATGATCCCCCATAGAGATACAGACGTTTTTCATCTCAGCAAACACTTCAAAACTGTATTCACCGCCTTCACGGCCGGTGCCGGAGGCTTTCACGCCGCCGAATGGTTGACGCAGGTCACGGACGTTCTGGGTATTGACGAATACCATGCCGGCTTCAATATTACGGGCCAGACGCAATACCTTGCTGACATCCTGCGTCCAGATATAAGAAGCCAGACCGTACTCCACATCATTTGCCAGGCGCAGACCTTCTGCTTCATCCTTGAATGGCAACAGGCAGGCGACAGGGCCGAAGATCTCCTCCTGAGCAACCCGCATACGATTATCAACATCCGCCAGCACCGTTGGGCGCAGGAAATGGCCCTCTTTCAGGTGTGTCGGCAAATCGATGGGCTTGTCTGGTCCACCAGCCAGCAACGTTGCACCTTCCTCTATTCCCAGACGGATGTAACCGGAGACTTTCTCCCAATGCGGCTTGCTGATAAGTGCACCGATCTGGGTGGTTGGATCTTGTGGATCACCCACCCGCAAACGATTAGCGCGTTCCGCAAAACGCTTAATAAACTCAGGGTAGATACTTTCCTGAATGAAAATGCGTGAACCGGCGGTACAACGTTCACCATTGATAGAGAAAATGGTGAACAGCGCGGCATCCAGTGCCCGCTCAATATCCGCATCTTCGAAGATCAGAACCGGAGATTTACCCCCTAGCTCCATTGAATATTTTTTCAGGCCGGCATTTTTCATAATCTGACGGCCGGTTGCTGTGCCGCCGGTAAACGAAACTGCCCGTACATCGTGATGTTTCACCAGCGCGTCACCAGCGGTAGCGCCATATCCCTGAACCACATTTAGCACACCGGCAGGGATACCGGCTTCTAGTGCCAATTCCCCTAAACGGTTTGCGGTTAATGGGGAAAGTTCTGACATTTTCAGCACTGCGGTGTTACCTAGCGCCAGACAGGGTGCAACTTTCCAGGTTGCAGTCATAAATGGCACGTTCCACGGAGAAATCAGCGCACAAACGCCAACGGGTTGCACCAGCGTATAATTGAGCATCTTGTCATCAACGGGATAGGTATGGCCGTTCATTTGCTGACAAATTTCAGCAAAGAAGTTGAAGTTGTGAGAAGCGCGAGGGATCAGGACATTTTGTGTTTGATGAATGGGCAGACCGGTATCTTTGGTTTCCATTGCGGCGATTTCAGGCACATTCTCATCGATCAGCTCACCCAAACGACGCATCAGGCGAGCACGTTCTTTCATCGGCAGATCGGCCCATTTGGGGAATGCTGCCTTTGCGGCGGCGACGGCTTGATCAATCTCTTCCTGACCACCGGCAGCGACTTCAGCCAGCACTTCGCCGGTAGCCGGGTTTGTGGTTTCAAAATAGGTTTTACTGCTGACGTTTTTGCCGTTGATCCAATGGTTAATTACGGTCATTACAGACTCTCCTCATACTCTTGCTGGCTGACAATACGGTTGACCAGACGCCCTACACCTTCAACTTCAACAATAACTTCATCTCCCGGAACCACATCGGATAATCCTTTTGGCGTGCCGGTAGCGATCATGTCTCCCGGTTGCAGCGTCATGAAGTCGCTTAGATAAGCGATCAAGAATGGGATATTGAAAATCAGATCAGCCGTTGTGCCGCGTTGACGCAATTCACCATTAACCCAGGTGCTTAATGTCAGATTATGCGGATCGGGTACATCTTCTTTATCAACGAACCACGGACCGATGGGAGTCAATGTATCGCGGCTTTTTACCCGGAGATTAGGGCGATAGTAGTTTTCCAGATAGTCACGGATTGCGTAATCGTTACAGACGGTGTACCCGGCAACGTAATCCATCGCTTGTTCTTTAGCGACTTTGTAGGCGGTTTTGCCGATGACAACAACCAGCTCGGCTTCATAATGCATATATTCCACATTATCAGGGCGAACGGAAACCTGACGATGACCGGTTAGCGTATTGGCGGCCTTGATAAAAACCAGCGGTTCTTTGGGGGGCTTAAATTCCAGCTCAGTGGCGTGATCTGCATAATTCAAACCGAGGGCAAACAGGGTACCGTTTGCGGGTGGCAGCCATTGAACAGATTCGCCGGTGATTTTACTGCCATCAGGCAGACAGACATTTTCCTGTTCATCGACGGTAACAAGCAAATCGCGGCCTTGATAGTGAACTCTTGCGTGTTTCATGCTTTTTCTCCCACTTGCACAACCTGATTTTCCAGTGATGGGAAACCCGCTGCCCGAATAACAACTTTGTCGCCCGGTTTGATAGCCACGCGTTGGTGTGGCGTTCCAAGCAGGATCACATCCCCCTCTTTAAGGGTTGCGAAATCACTCAATGCTGCAACTAATTCCGTGGCTGGACGCACCAGATCGGCTGTTGACCAGCGATCAACTTCCTGACCATTGATTTCGGTAACGATATCTAACGCATCAATGAATTTAGGATGGATCATTTGGCCTATGGGGCAAAAACCATCACGACACTTAGCTTTAATTGCCGGACGATAAAAAGCGGTTTCAGGCAGGCTGACTTCATTAGCTAATGCATAACCCGCGATATATTCGGCTGCATTTTCAACGGCAACTTTGCGAGCAGTTTTACCTATCACTAATGCCAATGTCGCTCCGCTTTGGACCTCTTCATTCGCAGGATGGGGAATTGTCTCACCGCAAGTGATAACGGTATTGCGTGGTTTAATGAACCACACCGGTGTTTTAGGTAAGGTGTTATAAGGTGCTTGCTGAAATGAATCATGCCAGAAATCTACTTGGCTCTGATGGTTGAGGGCGACGGCGAAGACAGTGCCTTTCATTAACGATTCCTCATGAACTTAAACAGGCGGTTTTAAGATGCGTTTATTAATATATTAATAAACCAAGGATCGCGTTGTTGCAACATGTTAATGTGTTTGTTAATTTTAATTGTGATCTCAGTAACAATATCTCCACTAAATTTGTTTTTTATCATTATTAATCAATATATTAATCTTTTTATGGATAAAGTACTTACTTCTGTATTAACCTTTTATTAACCTAATTTTAAGAGTTTATTTTTATTTACTTATTAATATTTTTATGATTTTTTCTTTGTGGTTGACTGAGGGACGTGCTAGTCTTTTTTATTGTGGTTATAGAATGAGATAGTACTTTCAACAGAGAGTAAATCAGTGATTAACTAAGATAAGAGCCTTCATTACCCATGCATGAATCTCTGACAATTGCATTACTTCAGGCGCGAGAAACCGCAATGGGTTTTTTTCGTCCAATCCTTAAGAGTCATAATCTGACTGAACAGCAGTGGCGTATTATTCGTGTACTGTCTGGTAATCGGTCAATTGATTTTTATGATTTGTCTTGCCAGACCTGTATTCTTCGTCCAAGTCTGACTGGGATATTGACTCGCATGGAGCGTGACGGATTGATCTTTCGTCTTAAACCGATGAATGACCAACGCAAACTTTATGTTTCTTTAACGCCGGATGGCCAGAAACTTTATGAAAAGGCGAAAGAGCAGGTAGAACAAGGATATCAGGCGATTGAAAAAGCCTTTTCGCCGGAAAAATTGGTTCAGCTTTCAGCTTTGTTGGAAGAATTAATTGCTGTGGGCAATAACTCACTGATAAATACGGAAAAGGATATCAAGTAAATAGAATCTTTATTGAAAATGATGGTAATAAATAATAGTGAAATTGCTGAGCAGAATCAGCAATTATTAGTTTTAGCTATTGAATAATTAGCGTTAATATTTCCTGTGGGTAGATAATAAATTGCCCGCGAAATAGTGTACCTGTTGGGTAATGATGGGTGAGCGTTTCCCGCAACACTAATGTTATTTCATTATTTTCTAGGGATAGGGCAGTAATTTCAGCCGCTTCAAAGCCAAAGAACCGTTTTACTTGTGGATAGAGTGCTTTATACAAACTCTCTTTTACCGAAAAGGCAAGGGTAAATGCTTGTTCAAGTGGTAAATGACAATGTTTCAGAAGTTGAATTTCCTTGTCATTCACAATCATTTTTGTGATTTCATCTATATTTTGACGATCGACGATAGCTTCTACATCGACACCAATTAATCGGTTATGAATTTGCGGTGCAGCCAGCACAATTGCACAATGAGATGAATGAGAAACAGAACCGCAAATACCTTCCGGCCAGATTGGAGCGCGATCATTACCAGAGATCAAATTAAATTCAGGTTGCCCTAATTGTGCTAAAAGTTGTCTGGCGCAATAACGTGCTGCCAGATATTCAGCTCGTCGTTTCTTGACGGCTTTAGCTAATGTGTCAGGGAAGGGGAGATTTAATTGATTGAACAATTCATCGTGATAATGTGAAAGTTCAAAGCGAGCTTGCCAGAAATGTACTTGGGGGTGTTTAACAACCGTTCCATACTCGATTTGAGTGATAAATCCACGGCCATCTTTTGGCAGCGGTGCTTGATTGGTGTGTATAACTGTTTGTTCCATGTTTATTATCCAGATAATGAGATATCTTACAGTTTATACTTAATATCATTCATATTGAATGGTAAAATATGCTGTGGCATTAGCTTTTCCACCTGTTATTTTCTCATCGGTTTGGTAATAGCGGGCAGTGAAAGGTAATTTATAGGTGACGTTTGTTGCTGCATAGCCGAAAACTAGCGGATTTTCCAGAGAAACAGGTGTTGTTCCCATATATAAGATTTGTATACCAACTCCTTTAGCTGTATTTTTACTATTAGGGTTATTTAATTGAATTATACTATCTGGGGCATAATTTATTTTTTCTCCTGAAAAAGTAATTTTGGGTTTAACACTTTCTGTACATTTAATTTCGATATTAAAACCCGCATTACCCGCAGTAGAGCCGATACCTTTAAATAAATAACTCTTCACACGACCAAAATCGACCATTGGCCTTGGGGTTGTTGTCGAGCAAGTTTGAGTTTTTATCGTATAGTTATTTTTAGTTTTTATTCTTATTAATTCTGTACCTGCAAGTGTCTGTAACATAGCAATCTTTCTTGGCCTGAGTACTTTACCGGATGGCAATATTCCTTCTTGGTAAAGATAAACACTGATTTTCCCTATATCTTTTAATGTCATTCCATCTTTATATTTATAAATGTAATTACTGCCGTTTGTTGTGGGTAATTTCATGTTTTCCTCTTCTCCAGAGGCAATAAGATAGAAATAGAGATTATCTATTCCTGTGGTTATCATACCTGTGCCATGAGGTGTATTTCCAGCTTTAGATGGATATACATCTCCCGTAAAAATAAGCGGTTCTCCTGTTGGATCACAATCATGGGGATTAAGAAGCGGCGTATTTTCATTAATATTCATGAGTTGGGCGAGTTGCAATGGTCTAAACTCGCCAACAAGAATGCTTTTTTTCTCATTTATATTGGGATTAATGTTAATACTATTAAGCTCAATATCTAAGCTAATCTGTTTTGCATTTAATAAGCAGCGTGCGTATGTGTTTATAATACTGAGTAATATTAATGTAAATATTGTGATTATCATTAAGTAGCGTTTCATATATATTCCAGTTGAGATTTATTCTTAATTGCCGATAATTCAATGAAGCCAGAATAATGCTATTATCTTTCTGATATAATTTACTGGTGAAATTAATAGAGCAGATTTATTTCTCGTATAAATCTGCTTTTAATTATTTGTTAACACGACTGCGGAGAGTTTCGCTTTTTATATGTTAGCATAATGTTAATATGCTAATATCAATAGAGGGAGTTGTAAAGCTATTTGTATTCAATTGTGAAGTGTATTGTTGCATTAGCTTTTCCACCGGTTACTTTATCATCTATTTGGTAATAGTGGGCAGTAAGCGGTAAATAATAAAGATCTTTTTGACCTCTCCATTCAGTTATAGTAAGAGGTGTATCCATATAAACAGGATTATTTTCATGTAACAATTGAACACCAATACCTTTGGCGGTTTTTCCCTCGCTGTATTGATGTAGTTTAACAATGCTATTTAGACTTGGGCTCACTACTTCTCCTGTGAACTTAATAGTGGGGATATTTTTATCTTTGCATTGAATGAGAATATAAAAGCTATTACGGCCAGCAGTAGAGCCTTTCCCTTTAAATGAAGAAGTATTCATCCTTCCAAGTTTTATTTCTTTATAGGGTGTGGATGTCATACAGCTTTGACTGCCAATTATATTGTCCTTGTTATATTTGATATTTATTAACTTTTTACCATCACTTGTTGATAAAGAAGATATCAACCCTCTTTTTAGTATGGAGCCTGATTTGATATCACTCGTTTGAATAAGATAGATTGTTATTTTACCGATATCTCTTAACGTTATTTTTCTATGGATGCCATCATGAGAGCTACCCTTCCCATCTCCATCATAAGATACGGAAAAATATAAATTATCTACACTGGTTTTTATCCTACCACTCTCTTTAGAGAATCCTATTCTCCCTGATGTTGTTTCGAAAGATATATTTTCATTATTATCACAGCTAGCAATGGGGGAATCGGCTTTAATTCCTATTTTGTTAGCCAGCTCCATAGGACCGTATTCAGCGATGGTAATAGGTCTTCGGATATTATAGTCTGCATTGATAATTTCATTTATATCAACATTTAAATCAATCGCTTTAAAATCTCTGTGTAATTTACATGAGGCAATTGATTTTGTAACGTTGAGTAGTATTAGTAATAATGTTGCTAATGTAATTAATTTATTTTTCATGCTTTCCCTGGGTAAATACTATTTTAATTACTGACAACGCAATGAAGTCAAAATAATACCATTAATTTTTTGATATAATTTACTATCGAATTGAATATGACAGCTTTGTTTATCGCCTAAATCGGCTGTTAATTTTGTTGTGTCACTTACACCACTGAGGAAAACTTCTCCCTTTTCATTCACCATACCATTGACACCATTTGGGCCAGTAATTACTGTGCCGAATGGGAGTTTCTTACCGTTATGTTGTAAAGTTAAAAATACTCGATGACCGACACGAATAGAATAATCCGCCAATACCAATGCCCCCTTGGTTGGAATGACCTTAGTGGTTGGATTATCAGTATCTACGTCATCACCGAGTGTATTGGTATCAAGAGATAACATATTTTCCCGATACTGCGATATATAAGGCACAATGGTATATCCCCGCCAATCTGTACTTATAGAGCTATTATTCAGTACTTTGGCATTGGTTGCGCCAGGGGCACGAATTAAGGCACTGGCGCCGCTTTCGCTAATATTTTGCGCCAGGGTAACGCCATAGGGATGGGCAATAATTGCGCCTTCTAATCCATAATTAACCCGCTGATTTTTTCTATGATCAGTGGTATAGCCTACATTAATTGAACCATATGAACCTCTGTAATATAGACTGGCGGCATTACCTGATTGTTTTTCTTTCTCTGATTTTTCGTAGCTGTAATCCTGAGAAATCATATAGTTCAGATTTTGTTGTTCCAGTAAAGAGCCGGATAATGTCATTGAATGCTGGCTGCTACCGTTGGTGTTATAAGCGGTATCATAATCTACCGATGCGCTGTGATTATCTGATGGCAGCCATTTATCCAGAGGAATACTGATATTGAATGAAAACACTTGATCATTATTAATACTTGAGCGATTACGATGGTAATTATAGCTCAATGACAAAGAGATATCATGAATATTAGAATTATAGGACATAGAATATGACTGATTCTTACGGGTTTTATCTTGCCAGTAATCTTGCTGCCAAGCCGATAATGAAAGACTGCCATATTGTCCTAAGCTTTGACCCATCGTTATTTGCATCCGGTTTTTAGGCGAGCTATTTCTGTTATTATCAGCAAATGGGTGGTTATTATTGGCATCGCTAAAGCTATAATAACCATTGGTATTGTAGCGATAACCTGCTAATGTCACTGTTGTATTGGTTTCAGTAAAACCTTTACTGTAGCGTATCTGATAAGATTGTCCTCTTTTCTTTTCTCCATTTGGAAAATGAGTTGCTGCATTGGTGACATCGATTGACACCGCCCCAATTTTTCCCAGATTATGCCCTAAACCTAATGCATGACTTTGATAGTCAGAAGAAACAATGACTCCACCATAAATGGTGGTGCTATCCCATAACCCGTAAATCGCTTCTGTCTGAATAAATCTTTTTTTACTGGCCTGTTTGCCACCACTGAATTTACCGATATTAGCAAAATATTTTATTTGACCGGTACGGATCATCAATGGTGAGGCAGCAAAGGGCTGAGTAAATTTTCTGACATTGCCATTTTCTTCATGAATGGATATTTCCAGATCACCATTCAGGTTACTGGGGTAAATATCGGTAATTTCAAAAGCGCCTGGTGGAACAAAAGTCTGATAAATAATATTATCTTTCTGGTGCACTTCTACTCTTGCGTGAGTCATCGCAATACCGCGGACAACAGGCGCAAACCCTTGCTGGCTATCGGGCAACATTTGGCTATCAGACATCAATTTAATGCCATTAAAAGTGAAACTATCGAATACCATGCTATCGGTGGATGTTTCACCCAATACCAGCCGAGATCTCAATGAGCGAATATCCCGTTCAGCATAGGCTTTAAGCGATTGCCATTCAGATGTTGTACCCGTATGGTTGTAGTAACTATTATGACGAATTCGCCACGGACCTAAATTAAAACCACTACGTAAATTCAGATATTGATTCTGTTCACTTTGATTTTTATTCCAGGATTGCATTCCTGTCAGATGGTAATTGGTGAAAAACATAGGCAGACCATCATCCCATTGATCAGGAGAGATATCTCCCCTGATTTGTGATTGCATGGCGGCCTGAGGAAAATTTAGGTTCAAAGTAAGCTGACTTAAATCCAGTTCTGCTGATGCATGTTGGATATATTTTTCTGGTTGAGAAATGATTTCTTGTTCAGCAAGTGATGCTAATTCAGGGAAGCTTGTTATTTTTACCCCGATTTCTTTCAGTAAACGGAT
Organism: Photorhabdus sp. RM71S; assembly: GCF_042879355.1. NCBI lineage: Bacteria > Pseudomonadati > Pseudomonadota > Gammaproteobacteria > Enterobacterales > Morganellaceae > Photorhabdus > Photorhabdus sp. RM71S. The sequence goes on from NZ_JBHFKV010000031.1 coordinate 53,881, forward strand.
AGATAATTCAGGACAAAGTTTCTCACCACAGTCAATAAAGGATAGGCTTTTAATGCCAATATCCTTTTTATTGACGATAACGTTAACTTTATAGACACCAGGAATGTAGGAGTCAGTTTTTGCCAGACTCTCCAGATTAATATTTTCTCTGTCTTCGTCTGATAATTGTAATGCATTGATATCGAAATACAGCTCCGCATATGCTGGCAACGATAAACAACAAATCATTAAAGCAAAACTGATTATTCTTTTCACAATACACTCATCAGACAATATTATCAGAAATTAAACTGGCGCTCTTCTGTTGTGCCACCGTAATCATTGATAGCAGTCAGAATTACGCTTTTTATGCCATTTTTGGTTGCAAATACTTTATGACTAAAAGGAGGAATAAATCCGGGTCTGGGTATTAATGTTCCGTCAATTTTCATCTCATTAAGATTAACGTAATAAGCTGTGGGGTTAGTTAATTGAACACCATTGGCATTACGTGATGCTGCCAAACGATTAATGGCATCATTAGCATCGTTATCAGATAGCCCTGATGGACGATAAATCAGTTTGATAATGTTTTTTATCGTGATGATCATCTTGCTATTGTCATTTTTTTCAACTGCCGGAATCGCATTGACATTGAGTAAAAATATCGATTCACGATCCGCTGGCAGATGATTGCCGATATATGAAACACGGATTTGGTGCTCGCTCTCTTTCGACATTTTAAACAATGGCGGGGTAATAACGAACGGTACTTTATTTTGGCTATTATCGATATTATCTACCCATGATTGTACAAGGTAAGGTCTTTCTGTATCCGAGTTGGTGATAGAAATCGAGGCTTCTTTTTGTGAGCCATTATAGATCAGGCGAGTTCCACCTAAAGTAATCCCTGCTTGTACTTGTCCCATAAAAAAGACAAGCAAAAAGGGAGTAATAAAGCGAAGCATTTTTACTCCTTTAGTTATAAATAATATTTTGTTAAGTTAGCTTTAATAAAGTATTTAGCTTATTTTATGGGTATATAAGTGTGAAGTTTACGTCTGAATTAATAGTACCATGACCTATTGTAGCATGGGTTGATTGTAATTTTGCTATAAGAGGGATGCTGGTATTTCCTCCTGTGATTTTATAACCAGATACTTTTTCGTTGGCATTTATTTTAGTTGTATTATCATCTTTAGTGAGCTGAATACCGACGCCGGAAACTCCTGAAGAGTATAGGGTAGAATCATTGCTGTCAGGATTACCAAAAAATTGGATATCTACAGTAGTTGAGCTAGGGCAATTAGTTAAATTAATTGTAAATGGTTTAGAGATACCTCCGGTTTTTGGTATGTTTTTAAGGCCTTCTTTAGATACTTTACCAAAGTTAACTTCTTGATCTTTTCCTCCATTAATAGTACAGCCGTTCTCAAGAATAGTACCTCGGAATTTAATTGTTCCATCATAAGATAACGCACTGAAACTACTGAAAACTGCTGATACCGTCACTAAAGAAGCCAAAATAAAATTCTTTTTCATTTAAAAACGCCTTACCTTAATAAATATGTTTTTTAGTCTTGTCTATCCAATAAAAATATATATCTGACCATTAGGATAGTTTAATGGTTGATAATATCATTGAAGTCATTTTTATCATGGTATAGAATGCAATCGCATTTTTAACCATTTTTTACATATATTTTTAGTTTATCATAAATTAGTCATTGTTTCTCACCATGTTATAGTCTGTGTATTTATATTGTTGATAATAAATTTATGATATTGATTTTTGATATAGAAAAGAATGGTTTTTTCTCTGAGATATCATCTATTCTTGTAAGCTTATTCGTGTTGTTAGTAATAATTCTTATTTTTATTAAGATGTTTAAAACCCTACGACACGATAAGCCCCGTGTTAATATACCCGTTATCTTTCAAGTTGCCTCTTTGTTGGCTGTACTCACTCACCCCGGTCACATAGTTATCTATGCTCGCAAGGATTCGCTCCCTTGCCGTCGCGATGCATCTTGAAATCCATAGGGTATAACAAAATTCTTTTAATGTATTGCTAATAACGTAGTGAAAAGTTCTTATAGGCAAGGTACATAGTACATCATATGGATAGATTCATCTTCACTATTTTTATTGAAATGGAGATTCAATAGCGATATTAATAAAAGTAGTCTATAGCTACTCAACGCACTAGTATCTTACTCAAAGAAAGTGAATATTCTGATTGGGCAAACCGTAATATGTAATGCCATCGCATTAATGATATTAATACGATCGGATAAACTGCCATCTTAACCACAGTTAAGATAACGAAAATTTCTTCTTATTTTTCTTAGAACCTTAAGTTGATTTCCAATTCAGAATTTCGTCTTTGCTTTAGTTTTATTCTCACTCGATGGAAAGTAGTATTAACTAAAATATGATCTTTTTCAACAATTTAAACAAAAAAATAGTATTTTTTTTGAAATTAATTAAAATTTCTTTCTATTTCATTGTGTTATAAAATTAAATTAATCGATTGATTGAGTTAATTTAATCAAGAAATAATAATGATGTTTATTTAATGTCTTATTTTTCATCATGATATAAATTAGACAAATTGATTCATTTTTGTCTTATTATTAATTCGGATATTCTATTGCTATCGATGTGGCTGTATATTTCATCGTCAAAATCATTAATCACAGTTTTAGTCATGGAAGAAATTAATTGAGCTGGAACTGCGGCGTTAACAGATGTCATCTATGTGGTGTATACATATACATTTAGCGTTTCTGTTTGGTGGAGTGACATCGAAACAGTTAACAAGTTACTGCGCATTCGCATGAGTAAGTGTAAATAACTTTACCTACAGCTTGTAATTTTTTGTTTAACGCGGCGGCTAAATGGCATATTCCACCATCACTGACAATGATCAGATCTGTACTGTTGAGAAGTGATAAAAAAGAGTGTAATGATTGGCATTCTACTATTTGAGCTTGATCTCTTATCATTGCAGATAATTTCTCAGCATTTGATCTGTCATGTCGAAGAGTGGAGATAATAAATCTCACATTTGGAAAATAATTTCTAAACATTTTTGGGTCCCTAAACGCCATAAAAATAGATTATTCAGTTTCATGGGGGTGGGTTTTGCTGAAATGGCGATATCAAAATGTAATTTACGCCATTTCAATGCGGTTCCCAGAGTCGTAATATATTTATTTCCTCTGGGAATAATATGTATACCCGTTATCTTTCAAGTTGCCTCTTTGTTGGCTGCACTCACTCACCCCGGTCACATCGTTATCTATGCTCCCGGGGATTCACTCCCTTGCCGTCGCGATGCATCTTGAAATCCATTGGGTATATTGTAACTTCAGGGCAAAGATAATCAGCTAATTCCTTATTGTTAGATTCGATAAATAGATGGATCTCTGCTATGGGAAATTTATATTGTAAATATTTGATTAATGGTTGAGTGCAAATTAAATCACCAAGGCCATTACGGTGTAAAATTGCAATTTTCATTTGTTGTTAACTAGCATATGGGCAAATAGTGCTAATAATATTGTAACTTTCGATACCATGAAGTGGTCATGGTAACTTTTGTATCCGTAAATTGCATATAGTAATTAATACGGAACTCCCTGAAATCGCTTACATCGAGCTTATCATAATTGGGGAACAAGCTTAGCTACTGTTGGAGGGTAATGTTCTGTTGCCCTGGTAAAAGAATGATATGAGGCAGGTGTTCTACCTAACATGCAACAGTTTCAGGTGGGAATATAAAAAAGGTCATTCCGTCTCATCTGTTATCTGAATGCTGTGTGCTGTACCAAGATCTGCAAAACATAAACATTAATGTCACTAAGCAACGAATTGATAAAGGGTTTCAAGATCTGATGTTATAGAATATCATCAAAATCAGATCTGAAATTGACCAATTTAGCCGTAACTTATTTAACCAATTTAAACGTGGATCTATCATGACAAATAGAAATGTTATCTGGTTAGTAAGGCCTGTAGGCTATCAGGCCATTTTGAAACGTTGCCCTAGCTGTGAAGTAAAAAAGGAGTTTTATCCAGCCGGCACTTTTAGGGTTAATGCGCAAAAAAAAGTTTTAGATGTGTGGAACATCTATAAATGTGAAAAATGTGATTACACTTGGAATATTGATATTTTTTCCAGGATTCATGTCAACAAATTGGAAAGCAATTTGTATGAACGGTTTTTGCACAATGATCAAGATGAAATACGGCGATATGCTTTTGATTATCGAGTATTGGCAAAAAATAGAGCCGAACTCGGCGCTGCTCCTGACTTTATCATAGAAGGTAAAGAGCTTCAGGATATCACCCAAATTCCAGCGGCAGAGATCACAATTCAGCTTGAATATCCCATTCCTATCAGATTGATCTCAATCTTGACCAAAAAGCTTTCATTGTCACGTAGTCGAGTGGCTAGGCTCGTTAATCAAGGCACTATTCAGGGGGTAACTGAAACGGAATTAAATAAAAAGTTAAAGCGAGATATCACTCTTAGTATTAACGTTAACAATTTATTGCAAGAATATGATAGTTATTGCGTCTAAATGACGCCAGATTTTCTGGAGATGACATATACCCTATGGATTTCAAGATGCATTGCGACGGCAAGGGAGTGAATCCCCGGGAGCATAGATAACGATGTGACCGGGGTGAGTGAGTGCAGCTAACAAAGAGGCAACTTGAAAGATAACGGGTATAGCAGTAAAAATGGATGAATGAAATGAATATGATAAAGAAATGGTGGGTGCTCACTGCTGTTTCAGTCGCGTTATCGCTGGTTGCTATCGATATGACAGTGTTATATACCGCGTTACCGAGTCTGACCCACAGTTTGGGGGCGAATACAACGGAAAAGTTATGGATAGTGAATATCTATCCTCTTGTCGTCTCTGGGCTGTTGCTAGGCGCGGGTACCTTGGGAGATCGCATTGGGCATAAACGGTTGTTTGTTTATGGTCTCATCATCTTTGGCTTCTCATCCTTGATAGCGGCCTACTCTTATTCGCCAGAAATGTTGGTTGTTTTTCGGGCATTATTAGGGGTTGGCGCGGCAATAATGATGCCTGCCACATTGTCGATTATCGCTTTGACATTTGAAGATGAAGATGAGAAATCATTTGCCATTGGGATTTGGACAGCGGTTGCCTCTGGCGGCGCGGCAATAGGTCCCCTGATTGGCGGCTTATTGCTTGAATATTTTTGGTGGGGATCAGTGTTTCTGATCAACGTTCCTCTGGTGATTGTGACATTAATTCTGTCGTGGTTGTTTGTCCCAACGGCGAGAACAGATTCGTCTCATCCGTGGGATCTTATTGGCTCATTGCAGATCATGGTTGTCTTGATAAGTTTCGCCTATGCCATCAAGGAGTTTGCCAAACAAGATCCCTCCTATATCGGGATATTGGTCACTTTCACCTTGACGATAGGTTTTCTGGCGCTGTTTATTCGACGGCAGAAACGTAGTGTGCATCCATTGATTGACTTTAACCTTTTTAAAAGCCCAGCCTTTTCATCTGCGGTTATCTCTGGGCTAGTGGCTTCCGCCTGTTTGATGGGTATTAATTTGGTGTTAAGCCAGCGTTTGCAATTGGTATTGTCATTAACACCTTTGCAAGCCGGGCTCTATTTTCTGCCTTTTTCATTGGGTGCGATTGTCGCAAGTCCTGTGAGTGGTTGGATTCTTCCTCGTTTAGGCAGTGAACGATTCCTCATTACCTCTTTGCTGGTGTATGCCTTTGCCATACTGGCTCTCATGGCGAGTTTCTCAATGTCTCTACCTGTGCAGGTAGTTTGCTTTTTTGTGCTGGGGACATGTATCGGGGCAACAATGACTGCGGCGTCCAGTACTATCATGCAGGCTGTACCGCCAAATCGGGCAGGTATGGCGGCGTCCGTTGAAGAGGTTTCCTATGAATTGGGCGGTGGGTTGGGCATTGCTATCATGGGTAGTATTATGTCAGTCATCTATAGCTATTTTATTGAAATTCCAGTAAATTCTCCCATCTACGATGCGGCTAAAGATGGTATTGATGGCGCGTTGACTGCGGCTAAAGGAATGGCGCCGGATGCGGGGCAGGCTTTGGTAAGTCTTGCTAAGTCAGCGTTCGACGATGCTGTTTTTTCTGTGATGGGCGCTGCGTCCCTGCTTCTCCTGATAATAGCGGTGTTGGTATGGTTCAATTTTCGTCGCTCCTCACTGAGTGATACATCTCATGCTGCGATTCATCGTCAGTGAAATCGGTGAGCAGGATTGATTGTACCAGTCGTTTCTTAATAGGAAGCTAATGGTTGAATAAGGGAACCGCTTTTTTGCTGGTTCCCTTCCTCATTTAGCTTCATGGGCACGCTTGGGTTTTGCCTTGATATTCAACCCGGTGACCTTTTTTTATTCACTCCAGACATTGATAGCGATTAATTAGCTGTTTTATGTGATATTTATCACATTTTTTCATGTTCATATGACAAATATCGTGATCTTGTGGTCATAATATTTAGAGAGTGAAATTCTCTGTTACTTGT